>DAITMV010000219.1:0-4705 GCA_036834985.1 Burkholderiaceae bacterium
GGCCGAGCAGCAATCGATCACCTTGTCGGCCGAGGCCACGCCTTCTGAGGTGATGTTCGATGCCACTGCGTTGCGGGTGGTGTTGCGTAACTTGGTCGATAACGCCATTCGTTACAACCGCGACGGAGGTCAGGTTAGGGTGGGGATCAGGCCGTCGGATGAGGGCAGTGTTGTGCTGACCGTGGCAGATGATGGCCCGGGCATCAGTCTCGATAACCGCGCCCGGGTGTTTGACCGCTTCTACCGGGGGCTGGGACACCGATCCTCAGGCAGCGGATTGGGCTTATCGATTGTGCACCGGATGCTCAGCACCGGTGGCGCCCGTATCGGCATTGTTGAAGGACTGGCGGGCCGGGGCGTGACGTTTGAAATCTGCTTTCCGGCCGCGTTGGTCCTTACGCCGCAAAATCGCCCTCTGGGTGAGGTGAGCTCTCGGACGCCGGGTTGTGCTCAGGCGGATGGGACGCTGCGTCAAGCCACGCCTTGACGTTGGGTTCACTCATATCGGGCACATGTTCCATCAAGTGCTCCACAATTTTGGCAACCCGGTCGCCCATGAATTTATTGGCGGATTTTTCCAGGGCACGAGACACCTCGGACTCAATCGCCATCATGGCCAAGGGCCGGATTTTCCACACCATATTCGACAGCCGTGGTACGTCCTCTGCGGGGGGCAAGCCTTCGCCGTATTTGTCCAGCTCACGGACAAACATCTGCACGGCGTTATCACACATCGATTCAATACTGACCCGTAGCGAGCCGATCAGGTCCAGCAGCTCCTCAATCGGCATGCCTTGTTTGGCCATTTCAGCGCCTGCCATGAGGATTTTAGGATTCGAGGCTTTGTATCGCATGCCTTCGGGCTCTAACAGACCCATTTCGATGGCACGTTTTAAAGCGCTGGGCTTCAAACCAAAGACGTTGGCCAGGCTAAACGCGTTGAAGTAGCGGGGAATTTCGTCAGACCACGGACTGCTGATGGCGTTGGCTAAACCCAACAGTTGCCGCAGGTCGTGACCGCTTTCAACCGCACGCAGCAGCTCTTGAATGTTGTTCAGGGAGTAGCCGCGACCCAGTAACTGACCGATCAGCCGCAACCTGCCCAGATGCTGTTCGTTGTAGATACCCACACGCCCACGCCGCTCAGGGGGGGACAACAGGCCGCGGTCTTGATAGGCGCGCACGTTGCGAACAGTGGTGTCCGAGGCTCGGGCAAGCTCATCAATGGTGTATTCCTTTTTTTGAGGACCACCATCGTCGCTGCCGAATTTTGAGAATTTTTTGAAACGAAACGAGACCATAAGCGTTATGTTAACGAATTCGGCGACTTCCGCCCAATCAAAGTGCAACAAGTTTTAACTTTTTACAAAGACAGGCCTTGATATGTCGGACTGCTTAGACACTCTACGCCACTTAAGTCGCCTGGGTATGACAGGTCTTTTGATTTGGACGTGCATCCCGGCGTTTGCAACCGAGGCAGCTGGCCCCTCTGAACCAGCGCCTGCTGCGCAGACCCCCGCACCTCCCATTGTGTTTCAGAATGTGACTGAAGAGGCGCTGCGCAGGTGCCTCTTTATTACCGACGACCAGTTGCGGGTGCGTTGTTATGACGATGCGCTCGGACGCACCCGTGCTGCACAGGGGGTTGACGCGCCTGCCGCTGTGACCAGCGTGCCCGGCGGGTTTTTGCTCTATCAGGACTCGCGGGTTGCCAACAGCTCCTTGCTGGACCAGCGCTGGGAGCTGGATGCCGACAGCAAGCGTGGCACCTTTCAGGTTCGACCGTACAAGCCGGTGTATCTGCTGCCGTTTTTTCGGACCTCCCGGGTCAATGGCAATCCCACCTCGCCCAATCCGGCCAACCGCGTCACGGGTGACAGTGATTTGCTGAATAACGAGTCCAAGTTCCAACTCAGCCTCAAGACCAAGGTGTGGGAAAACATCGCCGGTGACAACGGTGATCTGTGGTTTGGGTACACCCAATCCAGCCGCTGGCAGGTGTACAGCTCAAAAATTTCACGGCCGTTTCGCGAAACCAATTACGAGCCTGAGGCCATGTTCACCTGGCGCACCCGCTGGAGTGCCTTCGAGGACGCCACAGGTTGGAGCCCTCGCATGGTCGGTTTGTCGCTCAACCATCAATCCAACGGACGGGCCTTGCCGCTGTCGCGCAGCTGGAACCGCGTAATTGGCTTGGTGGGACTGGAAAAGGGCGACACCGTGGTGCAATTGCGCCCCTGGGTTCGCCTCAAGGAAAAAGCTGCGGATGATGACAATCCGGATATTCTGGACTATGTGGGCCGAGGCGATGTACTGATTGTCCACAAGTACCGTGGCAATGAGTTCTCATTGCTGTTGCGGCACAACCTGAAAGGCGGTGATAACGCGCGGGGTGCTGTTCAAGGTGATTGGGGGTTCCCGGTAACCACCAGCTTGCGCGGCCATGTACAGGTGTTCTCGGGATATGGTGAAAGTCTGATCGATTACAACCACAAGGCCACGTATCTGGGGCTGGGATTAAGCTTGGTGGACTGGTTCTGAGCACCCACAGGATTGCCCGCCCAGGGTTTGCAACTGCCCTGAGCCGACAATCCGCACGCCCGGTTCAGGCTTTTTGCTCAATGAGGCAATCGCCCGGGCAATCGTATCGGCCTCAATCGCCCGGTATTGCAAGGGGATCACGGGTTTGAACAGCCGCATGACCACCAGGCCGACCTGTTCACCCAAACGAAACTCTTTGCGATGGCCGTCTAACAAGGACGGTTGCAAGATCACCAGAGACTCAAAGCCGATGGCCTCGAGTGCTTGCTGCATCTGGCCCTTGACCCGGTTGTAAAACACCGGCGACTGGGCGTTGGCGCCCAAAGCCGAGATTACAAAAAACTGTTTTACACCACAGCGTTTGGCGTGGTGCGCCATGGCGACCACCAGATCGTAATCGACCGCTTTAAAAGCCGCCTGACTGCCGGCTGTCTTGATGGTGGTGCCCAGGCAAGACACGGCGATGTCAGCTGCTATCGCAGGCCAGGACGACGTATCGGCCAGATCAACCACCACCTCCGAGAGGTTGGGGTGGCGGGTCAATGTTCCGGCGCGTCTTACCCACGCAGTGGTGTGGGCGGCCAACTGAGGGTTGTTGCCCAGCAGTTTGATCAAAGAGGTGCCCGTCATCCCGCTGCCTCCCAATACCCACCAGCGGGGGGCGCCTGCAGCCGTGGTTGCGGGGGTGGATGTGTCAGAGGTTTGATGCGCCATAGCGAATCCTGAAAATTGCGTTTGCGGTGTCATCAGACACCAGGAGTGAGCCGTCGGGCAGCACCAGCACATCGGCAGGGCGGCCCAGCACGGTTTGGCCTCGCAGCCAGCCGGTAATAAAGGGTTGGTAGCGTATGGCGTCGTCTTTGTTGTTCACGGTGACCTGGGATATCTGATAGCCAGATTTTTGGGTACGGTTCCATGAGCCATGCTCTGCCACCAGCAGCGAGCCTTTGTACGCTCGGGGAAATTGCGTGCCGTTATAAAACCGGATACCCAGCGGGGCCACATGTGCTCCCAGAGTCTGGGCCACCGCTGCAAATTCGTCACAGCGTTTTTTGCTGCCAAACTCCGGATCGCTCACCGTACCGGCATGGCAATACGGATATCCAAAATGTGGCAAAGGGGTGTCTGGCTTGTCTGTAGCCGGTGCCTTGACCAGCATGTCAGGAGGAGAGTCGTCGCCCAACCAGTCGCGGTTATTGCTGCTGATCCACAAGCTGCGGGTGACTGGGTTCCAGTCAAACCCCACGCTGTTGCGGATGCCCCGCGCAACAACCGTCCACATGCCAGTGTCCACATTCAGTTTACCCACGGTGGCGTATACGTCTGGATTGGGTTCGCAGATGTTGCAGGGCGCGCCTACCGGCACATACAGCCAACCATCGGGACCGAAGGCGATAAATTTCCAGCCATGTGCCCGGTCTTTGGGAAAACGGGCGCTGACCACCTGCAGCGACGCGGCCGTACTGGAGGGCGCTCGGTTCAGAACCGCCGCTTTGGCTGCGGGCAATTTTAGGATGCGCGACATGGCTGAGATGTAGAGCGATCCTTCTTTGACCGCTACACCCACCGGCCAGTCCAGGTCCTTGGCGAGGATGCGAACCGCTTGGGCGTTAAAACGATCGTCCACGGCTATGCCGTACACATTGCCCGCCCGCATGGACCCGGCATACACCACGCCGTCTGAATACGCGAGCTGTCGCGGATTATCCACCAGGGCAAACACACTGATCTCAAACCCGGCAGGGGCCTTGAGTTGTTGTGACAGTTCATTGGCGTCCATGGCCAGTGCAGCGGCCGGCAGCAGGGCACACCCCAGCCCCCACAGCACGCTGCGCGCGCGGATGGTGTTACCGGTGTGTTGCGGCTGCTTCATGGTGCCTGCTCCTTGTGCAAGGACTGTCCCTAGCCGTCCAAAGCTTCCCAGCGAGCATACGCCTGAGCCAACTCGTTTTCCAGATAGCTCATGCGGTCTTGGGCCGCCGAGATGATGGCTTTGTCCTGCTGGTAAAAGTCGCCCGCACTCATTTGCGCCACCAATTCGGTTTGCTCGGTTTCGAGCGTTTCGATCAAAGCGGGTAGGGCCTCGAGTTCACGCTGGTCTTTGTAGCTGAGCTTCTTTTTGGGCTGAGCGACGACGGGGGGCGGGGCGGGCGTCGTACTGGGC
>DAITMV010000220.1:0-4663 GCA_036834985.1 Burkholderiaceae bacterium
GAAATACACTTTTCAATAAAACGGGTGTGTGAATGGGATGGAAATAAAAAACCCGCTGCCCGGGTAGGGCAGCGGGTTTTTGTTCTTGCAATCAGGGGTGGCTGATTAGAAGAATACGATCGCGCCGGCCGCCAGAGTCTTGGCTTTGGCTTCTGGGTTAACCGCAGTGTTCTGAGCGCGTTGCTTGGCTTCTACATATTCGCCAACCAGTGTCAGGTTCTTGGTCAGGCTGTGGTACACGCCCAAGGTGTAAGCACGTGAACGCTCCAGCTGGTTGCTGGACAGTTCGCCACCAGCCAGTTTCAGGCGGCTTTCACCATAGGACAGGCCCAGCTTGGTGTCACCAATTTTGTAGGTCACCTGACCCAAGGCGCCGTCAGACTTACGACGTGAGTTGGCTGACGCTGTACCCGCAGAAGCGCCTGTACCGGCAAAGCCGTCCAGTGTGGCAACTGCAGTACCCAGACCTTTACCGGTAAAGCCAACCAACATCACTTCCAAGCCGCTGTAGCCAGCCTTGCCGCCCAGTTCAAAGCCATCGGTTTTGAACTTGCTGACAGTCACAGCAGGTACGGCCTGTGGTGTTTCTGTTTCCTGGTTGATAAAGCTGCCCCACACTTTGAAAGGACCGCCGTCGTAGCTGGCCAAACCTTGCAGACCTGGGGTCTTGGTGTTACGGCCACCCTGACCATCCGCGTTCGGCGTGAAGATGCCAGCCGACACATTCCACTCTTTAGAGGTTGGCAATGTGTAGGTGATTTGTGGCTTGAATTCAACGTATACGTAGCCGTTACCGATCATGCCGGTGGTGGTGTTGATGGCGCCACGGAAGTTTGCGCCGGTACCAACGCCCAGGAGCGTCATGTCGTTCAGAATGGCTTGCTGCTGGAACAGGCCGATGTCACGACCCAATTTAACGGTACCCATGCGATCGTTGCCGAACGACAACCAGATCTGACGGGCATCGCCCACGCTCTGGCCTGCACCGCCAGACGAACCGCCGGATGCCAGGCTGTTGCTGGTGCCGGGGTGGATACCGATGTTGGCTTTGACGTCGTAACCGCTTTGCTTGGAGCTGGCGGTGAAATTGATAAAGCCGGGCAGCAGGCCGTTTTGAATGGTTGCTGTATCTTGGTTAGGGCCTGAGCAAACGCCCAGAGCACCGTAGCCTGTCGCTGATGTGTTGCAATTGCTCTGTGTGTAAAAGGCGTTCACAGAACCAGACAAGTCCATGGTCCAATCGCCTTGTGTAAAGCTGACTGCGTGAGCTTGTGCAGCGAACAGACCCAAAATTGCTGCGGACAGGATTTTCTTGGTGATCATAAGATCAACCCTCCTCGATATAAGTATGGTTGTTTTATTGCAACGTCGTTCAGCCCAACGAAGGCTGTACTTGGGATAGCAGATCTGCAATTAAAGTGCCAGATGATAAGTTATTGATATTAAATAACTATTTGTTTTTATTTCAAATTGGAGCACTGTTCCAAGTCAAGACGAATTGCTTAAACGGTGGCTCGGAATGTTTCAAAACAATTTCAAAATCAGGCATATGTGCGGTGCGGTTGCTTTGAAAGCAGACACTGTTGTGACAAATCGGAAAAGCGAAGAGGCAAGAAAAAACCCCCGACAGGTCGGGGGTTTTTAAAGAGTTGTATGCGAGGCCAAATAATACTTGGCATGCCGCTTTATTTGATGTTAGGCGTTTTAAGTATCGCTTTGGTCATGTTGATGCAGTCGGCGGTAAATGGTGTTGCGTGATACGCCAAGCAATCGAGCTGCGGCGCTGACGTTACCGCGGCTGGCCTCCAGCGCCTGCTGAATCGCCTGAAACTCTACATCATCAAGCTTCATTTGGGAGTTACCCGGCATGGTTTGCGGATTGAATGCCTGCATTGAATTGGCAGGCATACCGTGGTTACCCGGGATATGGTTCGCGGTATGCGGAAAAGGCGCAAAATGGTGGTGGGCGCTGTGGTGATTGCCCGCGCCGCCCACGTGTTGCTGATTGCCTTGAGGGCTGCCTTGCGGGTTGTATGGATACTGCCCCGGTGGCTGGTTTGAGTGGGAGTGGCCACTTCCATGATGCGTATGGCTGCTGGCCGCTTGCATATGGGGATGTTGCTGGGGGTGCTGTCCAGAATTGAGATGAGTATTGATCCCCGCGGCTGAATAAGACCCTGCCATGGAGTCATTGGGAACACGGCGGTCTGTCCAAGAGGTATTGGGGGCGTGTTGAGGCTGTTGGGTATGTTGACCCGGGTAGTATTCATGGCCGAATTTATCGCCATAACCGTTGTTCGGATAGTGTTGCGCAGCGGGATTGCGGTTGGGCTCCTCTGGCCAATAGGGGGTCGGCGGCACCCACGCGGCCGGCATCGGAATGATCCAGCTGTTATCCACCCGCTGTGACTGAGGGTGTTGATGATTGGGCGGCAGCGGTGGCTGTTGGGGTGGAAGTGCGGGCGTCAGATTGCTCGCCAGGCTCTTGCTTAAGCCGTGACCCAGTGGGCCACGCTTTTGCATGTCAAACCAGTCTTCGATGAAGTCTTCAGGCAGATGTTCCCACCGGATGGCGTCTTCGCCGCTGGCCATCACGCATGCGGTGCGAAGCAAGTTACTGAGCTGTCGGATATTGCCTGGCCAATTGTATTTACAAAATGCATCCATCACCCGGCCATCAATCTGCATGGGCTGGTTATTGTTTTCAGTCAGCAGGACTTTCTCAACGATTTGCTGTAAATCGCTGCGGTCGCGCAGGGCGGGGAGGCGAATCACCAGTCCGTTCAGGCGGTAATACAAGTCTTCACGGAAGTCACCCTGGGCAATCAGATCACGAATATTGCGGTGGGTTGCGCAAATCACCATGACATTGACCGGGATGGATTTTTGGCTGCCCAAGGGTGTCACGACGCGCTCTTGCAGTACCCGCAGCAAGCGGGCTTGCAGGTTCACCGGCATATCACCAATTTCATCCAAAAACAGCGTGCCACCGTTAGCCTGCAAAATCTTGCCCTGACTACCCTTGCGCTTGGCGCCGGTGAAGGCGCCATCCTCGTAGCCAAACAGCTCGCTTTCGATCAACGTATCGGGAATGGAGGCGCAGTTAACCGCCACAAAGGGGCCGCTGGCGCGAGGCGAATCGTTGTGAACCGCTTTGGCCAATAGTTCCTTGCCGGTGCCGGTTTCGCCCAATATCAGTATGGGTATGTCACGACCAATCACCCGTCTTACTTTTTCAAGTGCGGTAGCTACTTGGGTATCACCGGTGTCCAAGTAACGCAGGCTGGACATTCTGGCTGACCGCGCCTCGGCACTTTCAGCAAGACGCGGTTCGTGACTATGTGGGTGTGGAGAGGTGTCAGAGACCGCACCCATCATTACAGTCTCATCGATCGATCCTTGCCCTGCCTTTTTGCCCGTGAAAATGGACTCCGTGCCAATATCGGTCAGATTCTCAGAAGACGCTTGTTTGACAATTGCAGCTTTGGAAAACAGGGGGTTGGCCACACCGCCGAGCATGGCGCGTGCAAACACTTTGACACCATTGTGCAGGCACAGGCTCATGATGCTAGGGTTGCTGGCTCGGTAATGATCGATCAGGCTGGAGATCGGCATACCGAACAGCGAGCTGAACGTATGGGTTTGCAATGCTGACAAAGGCAGGCCGAGCTGAATCAGTGCCGCTCGGTTGGCGCCCAAAAAGCGCCCGGACTGCGTAAATGACACGATACCCTCGACCAACGTACCCAAGAACTCGCCGCGGGTGTGAAAGTGCAAAATAATCGATTCATTGAAGGTGTTCAGGAACAGATGGTTCTCAATCATCTGGGCCGACATCCTGATCAGCGCCATGGTGTGTTTGTGGTAGCTGCGGTAGTCACCGGTCACATCCAATACACCGATGGCCAGCCCGGTGGGGTCAAAAATAGGGGCGGCAGAGCAGGTCAAAAAGTGGTTGGCCCGCAAAAAGTGATCTTTACCGTGGACCAGCGTCGGACATTGTTCAATCAAGGCTGTACCGATCGCATTGGTGCCGCGAGCTTCTTCAGCCCAACTGACACCGGGCGTCAGCGCCACCTTCTGGGCACGCATCAGAAAGTCATCATCACCCAGCGCATGAACAATGACGCCGTTTTCATTGGTCAGTACCACCATGCTATGTGTGTTGATAATCTGCTCGTACAGGGTTTCCATCACCGGAGCGGCATGTCGGCGCAGAAATTCATGACGCTCGACCAGTTCGATTACGGATGAATGGGTGTCGGGTCCGGGGTCGATCCGCTCGTCAGACTTCAAGCCTGTGCTGGAGGAACGATCGTGGGAGCGGCGAATCACTTCTTCATGTGCGATTGATTCCAATTCGGTGGGATCAGCAGCAAATGGCGTGTTGCGGTGGGTGTCGACAGACCCGCGAGTAATCGTCTCGCCGGCGAAGACTCGACGGTCACCAGTGTCTTTGGTATTCACTGCATCTCCTCCGGTTGATTCATTGATCAACCATGTCTTTATTTTTTATGTGGACTGAACACAAACAGGATTTGGAAGGTCCGAATCTGTTCCAATTATGACCAATGTGCGCAATTTTTGTACCAGATTGTTTGAGTTTTAAAAATTTTTTAATAAAAGTCCTAAAATTCTGAAATGTTATAAAAATAGTTAAATC
>DAITMV010000221.1:0-4630 GCA_036834985.1 Burkholderiaceae bacterium
GGACTGCACCGTGTGCGCGTGCACTGATGGTGTCCGGGGTTGGTGCGGGTTTTTTGTCCGGTTTGTTGGGCGTCGGAGGGGGGTTTGTGATTGTCCCGGCGCTCAAGCGTGCCACCGACGCGCCAATGCAGGCCATTGTGGCAACATCATTGGCCGTGATCACGCTGGTGTCGGCTTTTGGTGTCAGCACGGCGGTGGTGGCTGGACACATGGAATGGGCCATTGCGCTGCCTTTTGCCGCTGGGGCGATGCTCGGTATGGTGATCGGTCGACAGGTGGCCCGGCAAATGGCGGGCCATCACCTGCAGCGGGGGTTTGCGGTGGTGTCGGCGTGCGTCGCTTTGGGCATGGTGGCCAAAGCGGTGTTGTAGGTCGCCGCTACAGTGTATCGGCACCCAGCTCCTGACCCAGAAATTGTAAGGCCGCCAGTCCGGCGTAGATGCCTCCCTGTTCAATAAGGTGTTGATGGGTACCGGTTTCAACCACACGACCGTGATCCATCACCACAATACGGTCAGCGGCTTTGACGGTGGCCAGTCGGTGCGCAATGACCAGCGTGGTTCGTCCCTTGGACGATCGTTCAATGGCCAGTTGCACCAAACGTTCGCTTTCAGCGTCCAGCGCGCTGGTGGCTTCGTCCAGCAGCAATAAGGGTGCATCGCGCAAAATGGCACGTGCAATGGCCAGTCGTTGGCGTTCCCCACCCGATAGCCGGGTGCCTCGTTCTCCGACAAAGGTGTGTATTCCCTCGGGCAGGCGTTTGACAAAACGGTCCGCGGCAGCGCCTTCCAGGGCGTCCTCAATGTCTTGATCACTCGCTGCGTTACGGGCATAGCGCACGTTCTCGGCGATGCTGGTTGAAAACACCGCGGGGTCTTGCGGTACATAGGCCAGGCTGGATCGCCAGTCGTCCAGATGTAAACCATTAAGTGGTTGCCCGTTGACCAGTATGCTGCCGTGGCTAGGTTCGTACCAGCGCAACAGCAAACCAAACAAGGTCGATTTGCCAGCGCCAGAAGGGCCTACCACGGCGACGGTTTCTCCGGCCTTGATGCTCAGGGACAAGTTGTGAATCACCGGGTGGTCTGGACGGGAAGGGTAGGCAAAGTCCATGTTTTTAAAGTCGATGGACACCCCACCCTTGGGGGTGGGAAAGCGCTGGTTCCCGGTTTCAAAACGGGTGTCCAGCGCCAGCAATTCCACCAGGCGCTCAGCCGCTCCAGCGGCGCGCTGAAATTCGCCTAGCACCTCGGACAGTGCACCGACTCCGCCGCCTACAATGGCTGCATACATTACAAATTGAGCCAGTTGCCCAGCACTCATGTCGCCTGCAGCCACCGCGCGGGCGCCCAGCCACAGCACCGTGACCAACCCGGCAAAGGCCAGCCCAATTGCAAAAAACAGCAGCATGGAGCGGGTTTTTGTGCGTTGGAGGGCTGTGTCGTAAGTGATGTCACAGCGCTCTGTAAAACGCTGGGTTTCCCAATGCTGTTGCCCAAAGGCCTGCACCGTGGTCATCTGCGTGAGAATTTCCTGCGCCAGGGCGCTGGAGTCGGCCAGCTTGTCCTGACTGGCTCGGGACAGCTTTCGCACCCGACGGGCAAGTACAACCACGGGCAGTACCACAATGGCGACCACCAGCAGTACCGCTCCTGATAACAAGGGGCTGGTGAGCATCAGCATGATCAACGCACCGACAGTGGTGATGGTATTGCGCAGTGCAAAGGAGAGGCTGCTGCCCACCAGCGTTTGAATCAGGGTGGTATCGGCGGTTAGCCGGGACAGCACTTCGCCGACCTTCATGGTCTCAAAAAAAACCGGACGTTGTTGCAGCAAATGGGCATAGACCCTGGCGCGCAGGTCGGCCGTAATGCGCTCACCGAGGGTGGTGACCAAAAAAAAGCGCACGGCCGTGGCAATGGCTAAAAACAGCGACACGGCGAGTAACTCAAAAAAAGCATCGTTGATATGGGCCAGCGCTTGCCCGCTGAGCGCGCCACCATCGATCATTTGTCGGAAGGTCAGCGGAATGGCCAGCGACATTGCAGCTGACAGCAAGAGGGCCACCAACGCCAGAGCGGCACGGCGTCGGTATGGATAAATCAGGCTGATCAAGGTGGTGCCCAGGGTGGCAATCGCTTTTTTGCCAGCGGGTTTGGCCCCTGTGGGCATGCTGCTCGGAGTTGTGCTCATGTTTACAATCGTATGGGTTTACCGTAGCCGGTCAGTTCGAGATAACCTCGTCCCCAGAGTGTACCGTGTGTGTCTGACACTTGTACGGCGCCTTCCCAATACACCGTGCCCGTGCTGGCACGGGCATCCAGTTCCTGAGAGTCCATCAGGGGCTGCAGTGTGAAGGTTAGCTCATCAAGCAACAGGCGCATGGCCACCGGGTAGGTGGTACCGGTGGTGCTGGATCTCCAGTACCGAAGGGGTTCAAAACGAACCGATTTAAATAGGCGTACTTGACCATCAGGTCGCCGAAGGGCTGCATGGGTCCATAGCCCGGGGCGTATGGAAAATGCCATCAAGGCTGAGCCATCCAGGCCGTGCAAGCCCACCCAGTCCCATCCGTGAGCGCGTGAGTCCAGAACGCTGGTCGACCATTCGTGATCCATCCAGGTGAGGCCGGACTCGATGTCGTAACGGTCCTGGCCTAATTGGATACGGCCACTTGTTTGTAAATGGGGCAGCGTGATGTAGTGGCTTGATTGTTCAGGCCGGGGGCCTTTTTGAGAAAATCCGTGTGTGCCTTGTAACCAGGGGTGCTGCGTCGGTACACATTGGATATCCAGCGCATAACCCTGCCCGGGGCCCGTGCCTTCGATGTGGGCATGCCAGGTGCCGTCCGTCTGCATGCTTAACACCCAGTGTTTGATTCGAATCTGTACGGGATGTTTGTCTGTCGCATCAAAACGCATTTGCGTATCGGCCAGGCCATACCTAAGCGCGATTTGATCGTGCCACAGCTGACCTCGAGCCGGATCGGCTACCGCGACATGGGCAAACAGCAGCTGGCTGGGCGAAAAACGGCTGGGGTTGTCGGTGGGGACATCAGGCGCCGAGCGGAAAAACGTAATCTGCAAGCCCAGTGGTTTGCGAGTTTTTTGAGTAAGCAGCCAACCGGTAAAGTACCACCATTCGGTTCGAAAACCCGGGTGGGGGCCTTGATCCGCCGGTAGCACCAATCGGCGATCTGGACTAGGGTGTTCATACGGTCGTGCCCCCCCGGGGCTCGCAGCGAACGAGGTGACGGGCCATAAGGCACACCATTGCAGGTACTGGCGACGAGAGATCATGCCCAGTCTTCCTTGAGGGTATGGGCGGTGGCGTTGCGCAGGCCCATCCAGGCGGTGATCGCTGCTGTTCCAATCGCGCAGCCAAGCAACGCTGTGCTCATGATCAATAACAGGGGCCAAGGCATTTGCAGGTCCATCGTCCAGTGAAACGATTGCGGGTTGACCACTTTAATCAGTACCACGGCAAAGCCGCTACCCAACAACAAACCGACAATACACCCCAGCACCGCGACCCATAAACCTTCTGCCGCGATGATCATCACCAGTTGCCGGCCAGTGGCGCCGATGGCCTGCAAGGTCGCGATCTCAAGGCGTCTGGACATCACCGAGGCTGAAAACGTGGCCGCAATGCCAAACAGGCCGATACCCATCGCCGCTGCCTCCAGCAAGTAGGTTACTGCAAAGCTTCGGTCAAAAATTCCCAGGCTGATCGCGCGGATATCGCTGGCTTGCATCAACTCTGCTTTGGGACCCACCACACTCTGATCAAGCACTTCGCGCAGGCGTTTGACCAAGGTGCTGACGTCCGTATGGGCATCGGGCCAAAAGGCTGCGTCAGTCAGGCGTGTGTCGTGGCTCAGGGCCTGGTAGTGCTGCAGCGGCATCGCCACTGCCCCGTATTGGCGGGAGTAATCGCGCCACACGCCCGCAACAAATGCCTGTGTGTGGGTACCATTGCCCAGGGGGAGCGTGACAATTCGTCCCGGTGTGAACCGGTATAAATCGACCATGGCTTCGCTCACCCAGATCGGCGTCAGTGTTTGACCGGACGGCATTGGCAATGAGGGGTCGATCAGCGGGATGCGTTGGCCCGGGTTGCTCGGGTCCAGCGGGCGGGCAATGAGGGCGACCGGGGGCAGGTCGGGATTCATGATAAGGGGGTTATTAACCCAAAATTCGCTGGTTTTTACGCCCGTGGTGCTTTGCAGGTGCCCGATTAACGCAGGGGGGAGTTGAGCGGTATCGCCTGCCTGCAAACGCAGGTAGACGGGGGCGGGCAGCACGGCGTCCAACCAAGTGTCCAGCGAGTGGCGAAAGCTGTGCACCATGATGGCCATGGCCACCACCAGCGAAAAGCTGGCGACAATCCCGGCCAGCGCAACACCGACTTGCCTGGGCGCGTTGGCCATTCGATGGGCTGCCAGGCTTAACAAACCTGTGACGGACTGTTGAGCCCCCAGCAACCGGTGCGCCATCATGGGCATGGCGGCCACGCCGCCGGATAAACCCATGGCGATGCTCAAGTAGCCCCCCAGCGGCAAACCCAGCATGGGTGGCGCCAAGCAGGGCAGGGGGCTTGCCAGCAGCAACCACCAGGGCCAGTGGTGTGT
>DAITMV010000222.1:0-4621 GCA_036834985.1 Burkholderiaceae bacterium
GTACAGGCCTGGGCGGCTCATTTGGTCAACGGCTGAAAAGGGTTCGTCAAGCAGCAACACCTCAGGCTCGCGTGCGAGCGCTCGGGCAATCGCTACACGCTGCTGCTGCCCTCCTGAGAGCGTGGAGGGCTTGCGGTCAAACAAATCGGGCGCAATTTGCACATGCTGCAACCAGCGTTGCGCCATCACAATGCGCTCGGCCGGTTTTAAGTGCAGCAGCGCCAGAGCAACATTGTCTTGGGCGGTCAGGTGAGGCATCAACGCATAATGTTGAAACACCAATCCCACGTGACGCTGCGTGGCTGGTACACATTGACGGGCATCGGTATCGACCCAGCATTGCTCGCCCACCCGCACCTGCCCGGCTTGCGGTTTCATCAAGCCCGCAATAACACGCAACAATGATGTTTTGCCTGCACCAGAGGGCCCCACCAAGGCAAGCAACTGCCCAGCGTCACACGCAAATTCGCCCTGTAAAGTCATGGGTTCAGTTTGCACAATTCGCACACGCAGCCCCGCGCAAGGCATGTTTTGGCTCAATGGCGCCTCGCCAATCGGGCCGATGCAAAAAACGAGAACGCCACCGCCAATAAGGACAACAACAGCAATACCAGTGACATCTGATGGGCCTGTGCCAGGTTAAAACTTTGCACCTGATCGTAAATTGAAATAGCGATCGTTTGCGTGTGCCCAGGAATGCTGCCGCCGACCATCAGCACCACGCCAAACTCGCCAAGCGTGTGTACAAACGTCAAAACCATTGCCGACACAATCCCAGGCCAGGCCAGTGGAAGTTCGACACGCCACAGGGTTTGCCATGCATTTAACCCGCTGACGGCTGCTGCCTCAGACAAATTGGAAGGAATACTTTCGAAGGCTCTCTGAATAGGTTGCACCATAAACGGCACGTTAAAAATCAGCGATGCCAACAACAAACCGGAAAAATTAAAGACCAGGCTGATACCCAGCGTATCCTCCAGCCAGCGGCCCATGATTGAATTGCCGCCGAGCAGCATGAGGATGTAAAAACCCAGTACGGTGGGTGGCAGTACCAGCGGCAAAATCAGCAAGGCTTGTATCACTGATTTACCCGTGAACTGCGTAAAGGCCAGCCAGCGGGCGCAGACCAGACTAACCGGTAACAACATCAACAAGGTGTACGCTGCCAGCTTTAAAGACAGCAGCAGTGCAGTCCAGTCCACAATCAATCCTTGGGCTTGCTAAAACCGTACCGAGACAGTTTGATCTGCGCCGCCGGTGACAGCATGAACCGATAAAATGCCTGCGTGGCGGGTTGAGCCCCTTTGAGAAGCACCATGCGTTGCAACAGCGGTGTGTGCCATGGCTCGGGAATCAGTACGTACTGTGCCCGTTGAGATAACTCTGGTGCCAAGGCCAGCGACAACGCAATGATGCCGCCATCGGTGGACCCGGACAGTGCAAACTGGGCGGTTTGGGAAATGTTATCGCCATACACCAGGGCTGGCTCAATTGCGTTCCAGGCGCCCATATGCTGTAACGCCTCTTGTGCACGGGCCCCATAAGGTGCGTGCGCGGGATTGGCAATCGCAAAGCGCTTGATGCGCCCGGCCTGCACTTGCTCTTGAAACCTGTCCAACGACAATACAGGCAACACGGCGGACGGTTTGGGAGTGATCAATACCAGACGGCCCTGCGCATAGAGCACACCGCGGTCTACAGTCTTACCTTCGTCGGCGAGTTTAAGTACATAGGACTCATCGGCCGAAAGAAACATCTGGAACGGGGCACCCTGCTGAATCTGCCGATAAAAATTGCCCGACGAACCGAATACCAGTTTTAAGGACTGACCCGTCTCTTTTTTGAAATCGGCGTACACGTCTTCGAGCGCAAATTTCAGATCCGATGCTGCAACCACAATCGGCTCGTTGCCGGTTGACGCGGCCGCGGTTGGTTGGGCAGCGATCGACACGGACGCGGCCGCCATCAAGGACAGCCCCAAGCCCGCGAGCCTAATGGCTCGCGCAAAGGGCTTGTACCAGCGGATCATCAGCACTGAGGACAAGAAACTCAGAGGTGCACCCCTTTGAGCAAGGTTTGCATGGCTTTTTGATCGGCGGTGGTTTCTCCGGTTTGCTGAGGCTTTTTCTTGGCTGCCTCAGAATCAGAAAACATGCGATACGACTTGTTCATCACCATTTGCGCTACTTTCGGTGTAAACGCATGGGTAATTTGTCCCAACACGCCCAGTCCGGTGGCAATTCGCACCGGTTTGTCGGTGATGGCACGGGCGATCAGATCGGCCGCATCTTCCGGCGATAGCGTGGGGATGTTGTTGTAAATCTTGGTTGGCGCAATCATCGGCGTACGGACCAAGGGCATGTTGATGGTGGTGAACTTGATGCCCAAATCGGCAAACTCGGAGGCGGCGCAACGGGTCCACGCGTCCAGCGCAGCTTTCGAGGCCACATACGCAGAAAAACGTGGCGCGTTGGTCAACACTCCGATCGACGAAATATTGATCACTTGCCCGGCGCGCTTTTTGATCATCGCGGGCAGAAGGCCATACGTAACACGCAATGCGCCCAGGTAGTTCAGCTGAATGGTACGTTCGAGGTCATGGAAGCGTTCAAAGCTGTTTTCGATACCGCGGCGGATCGAACGGCCCGCGTTGTTCACCAGAATATCAACACGGCCAAAGTCAATCAGCAAGCGCTCCACAAACTTGTCGCAGTCGTCCATGTTGGCGATATCGACCGGATAAGTGTGCAACTCAAAGCCACGGGAGGCCACCAGATCAGCGGCTTCTTTAAGCTTGTCTTCGTCACGGCCGCAAATCACGGTGATGGCCCCCGCCGCTGCCATTTTTTGTGCTGTAGCCAAGCCAATGCCTGACGAGCCGCCCGTAATCAACACCACCTTGCCCTTGACGTGGCGGATCAATTTTTTGTCGACACGTACATCAGGGTCCATCCGCTGATCCCAGTAATTCCAGATGACAGACGCATACTCATTCAGCGATGGGCACTGAATGCCGCTGCCCATCAAGGCCTTGGTGGTTTGAATGCAATCAAACCGTGTTGGATAGTTTACAAAGGACAGGAATGACTCGGGTAAGCCAAGCTTGTGCAGCAGGCTCACGGTGAGCTTGCCGGCGGGTGTTCGGTCCATCAGCGCGGTTCTGACAGATTCGGGGATTTTGTTCAAAAATCCTGAGTTGAGCTGAACCCGCATCTGCGGTGCACCTGCCACCTTGGCAAATATGTTCATCACCTCGCCAACCCTCTTGGGGTGTGGGTCGACCAGATGGAATACCTTGCCATCCAGATCGGTTTTGTGGGCGATGTGGTCCATCGCGTTTACAACAAAATCAACCGGTACGATGTTGATAAACCCGCCGTTGATACCAATGGCTGGCACCCAGGATGGGATGCTCTGATGCAAACCGCGCAGCAGACGGAACATGTAGTAGGGGCCGTCGATCTTGTCCATCTCGCCGGTCTGCGAGTCACCCACGACGATACCGGGGCGGTATACGCGCCACGGCACGGTACATTGGGTTCGAACCAACCCTTCCGAGTCGTGCTTGGTGCGGTAATAGGGGTTGTCCAGGTGGGTGGCTTCGTCGAACATGTCTTCGGTGAATTCGCCGTCGTACAGGCCTGCCGCCGCGATGGACGAGGTGTGATGAAAGCAGCCCGCCTTGATGGCATTGGCCAGTTGCACCGCGTTGGCGGTCCCTTCAATATTGGTTTTGATCTGGCTGGCTTCATCGGCTGACAAGTCGTAGATCGCGGCCAAATGGAAAAAATGTTTGATCTGCCCGGTGAGTTTTTTGATGGTCTCGGCATCCACCCCCAGATTGGTTTGGGTTAAGTCGCCGACCACTGGCACACAGCGCCCTTCCGGGGCATCCCAGTACTCCAGCAATGCGTCAATTTTGCCCTTGCTTGCGCCACGAACCAAAAAGTAAATGGTGCCCTCACGACCGGCCTCGATTAGGCGTTTGACTAAGCGCTTGCCGATGAACCCCGTTGCACCTGTTATGAAGTAACTCATCTCGATCCTCGTTATTAGAATGTTTGGGTGGTAGGCAGATTACTCGATCATTGTAAAAGGAATTGGGGGGTGATGTGATGTTAGTGGAGTTATTCTATGTGTAACATCAGTGACGTGGGTTGTAGTGCTTGTTGAATCGCTTCCTGTCTGCGGCTGGTCGTTATTTGTTACCCCCCCCACTACTGGCTGAGCGGCGCAGCGCTCGGTCTTCGTTAATTACCTCCCCCACCCACGCAGACTGCCCGCACGGCGCTCGGTCTGTTTCCGTCTGAGGGCTGCCGGTTGATAGATGGGCTTGTAGCTGCGCGCGCCCATCGGGTCGCTGTGCGACCAATCAACCGGTGCACCCCCATCCGGGACCTCGGCCTGATTGTGCTGTCAGCCTGCGTGAGCGGGGATGTATGGGGAGCAATCGTGATGCGCAGACATCGGTGACTCGCGCGCGACGCGGTGGGGCGCAGGTGAGAGACATTAAAGCCGAGCCCCGTGACGACCCCGCACAGGATAGGCGGCCACCCGCCTGCTACGCAGGCGATGGCCCAGTGAGCGGCGAAGCTTGAGCGAACGCCCTATCCTGCAGGGC
>DAITMV010000223.1:0-4611 GCA_036834985.1 Burkholderiaceae bacterium
GCACGATTGAATTTTTGCTCGATGCCTCCGGTGAATTTTATTTCATGGAAATGAATACCCGGCTTCAGGTCGAACATCCGGTGACAGAGGCCATCACGGGCCTGGACCTGGTGCAATGGCAACTACGCATTGCCCAAGGCGAGCACTTAAGCTTGCAACAGGCGGACATCCACCTCAAAGGCCATGCCATTGAAGTACGCCTGTGCGCCGAGGACCCCGCCGCCGACTTTCTGCCACAAACCGGTGTCGTCAAGAAGTGGACGACGGCCACACACGCCCGGACTGACCACGCGCTGCGAGATGGGTATGAGATCAGCCCCTGGTACGACAGCATGCTGGCCAAGATTATCGTACACGGCGCCAGCCGCGAGCAGGCCTGCGCAAAAATGGCCCATGCCTTGCAGCAAACCCAGGCGGTGGGCGTAAAAACCAACCGAGACTTTTTGCGGCAGTTGGTCACGCACCCAGCGTTTATCCGTGGGGATACAAATACCCACTTTATCCCTGACCACTTTGCAGACAACGCCAGCCGCGCCGAAAAACCCGGCGATTTGCTGTATGTCGTGGCAGCCTGCCAGATGGCCTTGCCACCCCACGCTGCACACGCTCATCACGCTTACCCGGCAGAGCTGCATGGTTTTAACAGCAACGCGTGCAAAGCGGTGCCCATCAAATTGCAATGGGGCCAACACACCCGCCAGGCCGGCGTTACACAACAAGGCCATGGGCCCTGTACGGTGATATGGGCTGATGGGGCGACCGAGAGCGCAGCTGATGTATCCACCGACCAAGCCGCCAGCGCCCGCAACACCATGGAGTGGGTTAAACATCTGAACACCACTGCAGCAGGCAGCACCTGGCAAGTGGCCTTTGACGGCATGATCCACTCCGTCACCAGCTTGCAGATCGGTGACACCTGGGTGATATCCGATACCGAACGCAGCTGTGAATTTACGGATTTGCGTTTGCAACCGGCCCAGCAGGAACAAGACGGCACTCTCGACACCACCATCAAATCACCGATGAATGGCCGTGTGGTCGCCATCAAGGTGGAGCCCGGTGACGGCATTCGCCCCAAGCAGGCGCTGGTGGTGCTCGAAGCCATGAAGATGGAGCACAGCATCAGCGCGCGACGCGACGCCACCATTCAGACAATTCATGTGCAGGTGGGGCAACAGGTATCGCCCGGTCAGTTGTTGGTGACGCTGGACGCCCCGGTTCCCGACACCGGTGCAAGCCCCACTTAATACCAGCGTGATACCCACTGAATACATCGTTGATACGCCCCTTTAACCCATGGCCACCGGATACCGAGCATATGCAAGATTTTTTTGATAGCGTTCAAAAATTCATTGATAAAGAAATCAAACCAAACATCAATCAATGGGATGAGGAAGGCGCCTTCCCCAAAAGTCTGTATGCCAAGGCGGGCGAGATGGGTTTGTTGAGTGTTGGTTATCCGGAGGCCTTTGGCGGTATGGAATGCAGCCTAGCCGACCGCATGAAGATGACCGAGATCATTTGCTCGACCGGATCGGGTGGGCTGATGGCTGGCTTGTTTTCTCACAACATCGCCATGCCACCGCTGTTGGCACGAGGATCATTGGAGCTGTGCCAGCGGATTATTCCAGATGTGCTGGCCGGTCGCAAAATTGCAGCGCTGGGTGTTACCGAGCCCTCCGGCGGATCCAATGTGGCCAACCTGCGCACCACCGCTGTTCTAAAGACCGATGCACAAGGCAGCTACTACGAAGTCTGCGGTGAGAAAACTTTCATCACCTCGGGTGTACGTGCCGACTGGATCACGCTGGCCGTCCGCACGGGCGAACCTGGCGCCAAAGGCATTTCATTGCTGATGGTCGATGGCAACAGCCCGGGCATTCAAAAAACCAATCTGAAAAAAATGGGTTGGTGGATGTCTGATACCGCCCATCTGTATTTTGACAAGGTGCGAGTACCCGCAGAAAACCTCGTCGGAGAAGAAAATAAGGGCTTTCGCGCCATCATGGAAAACTTCAACGGCGAACGCCTCATGCTCTCAGCCGGCAGCCTGGGGTTTGCGCAGTTGTGTCTGGACGAAGCGTTGGACTGGGCGCAGCAACGTAAAACATTCGGTGAGACGCTGATTAACCATCAGGTGATTCGCCACAAGCTGGCTGACATGCGCATGGCCATTCAAGGATCCCGGGCCTGGCTCAAAGAGATCATCTCCCGGCTGGACCAAGGCGATATTGACCAAGGCTTGATTGCAGATATTTGCCTGCTCAAAAACCAATGCACCCAGACTATGCAGTATGTGTCTGACCAAGCCGTGCAAATCCTGGGGGGGATGGGTTTTATGCGTGGAACTCACGCCGAGCGCATTTACCGCGAAACCAAAGTGATGATGATTGGTGGCGGCGCCGAAGAAATCATGAAAGAGCTGGCAATACGCCAGCTCGGTTGGCAAAAAATATAGGTGCCTGCGGATATAAGCAACTGAGTTGTTAAATCAGTTGCTCAGCCCGCCAGTTGCTAACCCCTACTTTTTGCCCCACAACTCCTCGATCCGCGCATCGCGGCCGCAGCGGCTGCGGTAATAGTTGTAGCGGATCGGGTTTTTCTTGTAGTAATCCTGGTGATATTCCTCGGCAGGATAAAACGCGATCACCGGCGCTACTTCCGTGTAAATCTGAGCAAACTTTTTACTGGCCACCAGGGCAGCCTTGCTTTTTTCAGCGATGGCTTTTTGCTCGTCATTTGAATACAGCAAGGCGGTACGGTACTGGTGCCCACCATCACAAAACTGGCGATCTTTAACCGTCGGATCGATGGTTTTCCAGAAATACTCCACCAGCTGGCTGTAGGTCACCTTGGAGTTGTCGTAGCTGACTTGAACCGCTTCGGCATGGCCCGTTTGCCCTGCACTGACAGTCTCATAGCTAGGGTTTTTTTCTATGCCACCGGCATAACCCGAGGTGGTTTTAAGCACGCCCGGTACATGGTCAAAATCAGACTCCACACACCAAAAACAGCCTCCTGCAAACACGGCGGTTTCAGTAGCGGCCTGCGCGGCAACAGGCATGACATATATCGCTACAGCTGCCGCCAGGCTCATCATGCCTTGAACAATCATGTTCAGACGCTTCATTTCAGGACCTCTGGCAACGCGTGCCCATCGGGAATAAAGTTCAAGGCCAAACCGTTGTTGCAGTACCGCTTGCCCGTGGGGGCGGGACCATCTCCAAACACATGACCCTGATGACCGCCACAGTTGCTGCAATGGTATTCGGTGCGTGGGTACAGCAGTTTGTAATCGGTTTTAGTGTCAATGCCGCCAGCCATCGGCTGAAAAAAGCTCGGCCAGCCTGTGCCACTGTCGTATTTGCTCTCTGATTTAAACAGGGGTTGTTTACAGGCAGCGCATACAAACGTTCCCTTACCTTTTTCATCATTCAAGGGGCTGGTGAACGAGCGCTCGGTATCTTCCTGAAACAGGATTCGATATTGCTCGATGGAGATGATTTTCAGCCAATCTTCTTTGGATTTTTTCACAAGTGCCTTTCCAAAAGCGGTGGACATCCATGTCACACCAAGACCCGCGAGGGTGAGTGAGGACAGTACCGTTCTACGTTTCATCTTGATTACCTTCCGACAGCTTATCGTGGTTCCGAATACTCATCAGTCGTGCGGGCTCGATTTTTATTACATGGACGAGCCACCTAACAAGGCCTGTGCTTCTTGCCACAGGTGCACAGTCAACGATCCGGCGTCCTGTTCAGATGCCATGGCAGCGCTTTGCCCCGCCCATGCCTGCATCTGATCCATCTGGTTGAGCTTGGTTCCCTCGCTGCGCATGGCTTGGGTCAGCCCGCGCTGGACTGGGTAATCCGCCGGTTTGAATGTCGGGTCCCGTTCAGTGGCTTGTTCAAACGCGCGCACATAGGCGGTTCGGATCCCCCGACCCAGACGGCCACTGAAGGCTCGGGTCAGGCCGGTTCCTTCGGGTTCAAGGGTTTTAAAGGCGTCTTTCCAGGCTGGGGGGACATCGGATTGCGGGGTTCGCAAATAGGCACTGCCGATGCACACCGCGCTGGCGCCAAGCAGCAAGGCGGCGGCCACACCACGCGCATCACCGATGCCGCCGGCGGCTATCACGGGGATGTCCAGATGATCAGCCAGGCGGGGAATAAGCGACATCGAGCCGGTGGCCTGTTGGCCCGCCAGCGTACGGTCAAAGGCCCCTCGGTGTCCGCCTGCCTCATACCCTTGGGCGATCACGGCATCGGCCCCTGCCGCCTGCGCGGTGCGTGCCTCAGCCAGTGTGGTGGCGGTAGCAAACCAGGCGATACCCGCCGCCTTAAAGCGCTCAACCCACACGGGCGGGTACACCCCCATAATGGAGCTGACCACCGTGGGGCGCAGCGCCTCAAACGCCTCGCATTGCGCTTCAAAGGAGATGGGTAGGGCGTCGCCTGCCTCTGGCGGCACTAAAGGGCCCCATTGGCCTAAAAACGCCCTGACACGGGCCTCGTTGTCTTCATCACGCACGGCCGGGGAATCGGGAATCCAGGTGTTCAACTGTAAGGGCTTGCCAGGGGCTTGGCTGCGAAACGCCTGTACCCATTGTTC
>DAITMV010000224.1:0-4506 GCA_036834985.1 Burkholderiaceae bacterium
CGGTTACGCGGATGCCAACACCACTGAAAAGCCGGCACTGATTGGTTTGTTGAGCCAAATGGGTCGACGAGAAGGCGAACGGTTTCGCTTGAGTTTTTAAATACATTAACCAGAAAAAGTACACATTGATGCAAACGCTAATCAAACCGCTACGTCGGATCATTTTTGCCTTGGTGTTGGGGATGGGTGCGTCCAGCAGCGGCTTTGCCCAGGAAAAGGTCGCCCTGAACTTTGTCAACGCGGAAATTGACTCGGTGGTGCGCGCTATCGGGTCATTTACCAACAAAACCTTTGTGGTGGACCCACGCGTCAAGGGCACCATCAACCTGATTTCCCAAACACCGGTGACCCGCCAGGAAGCCTACAACACCCTCTTGGCTGCTTTGCGCCTGCAGGGGTTTACGATTGTAGAGGCCGGCGGCGTCGCACGGGTACTACCTGAAAACGATGCAAAAACCCAGGCGGCAGCGGTTGACCCCAAACGCGCCATGGATGGCGGCGGCGGACAAATCCTCACCCAGGTATTCAAACTCAACTATGAATCGGCCACCAACCTGGTACCGGTACTGCGGCCACTGATCACACCCAACAATACGATTGCCGCCTACCCGAACAACAACACACTGGTCATCACCGATTACGCCGACAACCTCAAGCGCATTGCTCGCATCATTTCGACCATCGATGGTCCAGCCTCTTCCGAACTTGAAGTGATTCCTGTCAAATACGCGCTGGCTGTCGATCTGGCCGCTTCGCTGACCCGCCTGCTCGATGAAGGCAACCGGGGAACCGGTGCCGCTGTGGACCCGGGCCAACGACTGACCGTACTGGCTGACCCCCGCACCAACTCACTGATGCTGCGTGCCTCCAGCACGGCCCGTATCGATCTGGCCAAAACCCTGATCAACCGGCTGGACCAACCCACCGCCCAACCCGGCAACGTGTGGGTGGTGTATCTCAAAAATGCTGAGGCGACCAAGCTTGCACAAACCCTGCGCTCGGTACTGACCAGTGACACCAGCAACAAAAACTCCGCCAACAGTGGCCTGTCGCAATCAAACAGCAACTACGGATCGGCCTCTACCGGTGGTTTGTCCGGCAACAACGCGGCTGGACAGGTCGCCAACGCCACATCCACGCCGGGCACCGCGTTAAGCTCACCGTTCGGAGGCAACACCTCGGGGCAAAACAGCGCCGGCACCGGATCGTACAACACCGAATCACCCGGTATTGTGCAGGCGGACTCCACCACCAACTCACTGATCATCACCGCACCCGAACCGGTGTACCGCAATTTGCGCTCGATCATCGAAAAGCTCGATGTGCGCCGCGCCCAGGTGTATGTTGAATCACTGATCGTTGAAGTCAGCGCCGACAAGGCGGCTGAGTTTGGCATCCAGTTCCAGAGCCTGAACGGCTTGAACTCGAACGGCGTCAATGCCATTGGCGGCACCAACTTTGGTGCACGGGGATCGGGCACCAACATCATCGACGGCGCCACCAACGTCGCCAGCCTGGCGGGGGGGCTTAATATTGGCGTTATCCGCGGAACGGTCAACGTGCCCGGCATCGGCAGCATCACCAACCTGGGCCTGTTGGCCCGTGCGCTGGAAAGCAATGCCAATGCGAACATCCTCTCCACACCGAATCTGATCACCCTGGATAACGAAGAAGCCAAAATCGTGATTGGTCAAAACGTGCCATTCATCACAGGCCAATTTACCTCGGCAGGCACCGGCGCCACCGTCAACCCGTTCCAGACCATTGAACGCAAGGACGTGGGCTTGACCCTGCGTGTTAAACCGCAAGTGTCCGAAGGCGGCGTCGTCAAACTGGCGATTTATCAGGAAGTCTCATCGGTACAAGACCGTTCACAAGCCGCAGGCATCATCACCAACAAACGCTCGATCGAATCGAACGTACTGGTCGATGATGGACAGATTATCGTCCTCGGAGGGCTCGTTGAAGACCGCTACGGCGACACCGAACAACTGGTGCCTGGACTGGGCAATGTACCCGTCATAGGATCGTTTTTCCGCTATGACACCCGCAAGCGCACCAAGACCAACCTGATGGTGTTTTTACGTCCCATCGTGCTGCGCAATACCGATCAGAGCAATTCGCTGGTCACCGACCGCTACGACTACATCCGCGCCTCCGAGCAAAATATTCAGCCGGTGCAGCGCTTTGGTCTGCCGAACGAGGGGGGCCCGTTGCTGCCGCCCAAATCGTCGATCCAAAACCAAAAGCCCATGAACGTGGTTGAGCCTATCAAGCCCTCAGCAGCGCTGATTCGTCAAAACGCAGAGCAGCAGCCTGTGCCAGTCAAGCCGGCGCCGCAGCCCGCACCACCGGCGACCCAACAGACGCCTGCGCAACCTGCCGCCCAGCCCTCTCCCTACTCGACAGGGCAGTAACACGATGATCGACTACAGCCCCGGCGCGATTGGCAAAATTTCATTCCAGTTTGCCAAACAGAACAAGGTGCTCTGCGCGCACACCGACCCGAGCGGTTGGCGTGTGTGGATCACCGCCAGCACGCCGAGTACCGCACAAAGTGAAATCAGCCGCGTGTGTCCGGGTACGGTGCACTGGCTGTTGTGCACCGATGCCGCGGAGCTGGACAAAACCATCAACAAGGCCTATTCATCCCAGGAAACCTCTGCCGCGCAGGTGGCAGACGAAGTGGCTGGCGATCTGGACTTGGCCCAGCTGATGCAGGACATCCCGGCCATCGAAGATTTGCTCGAAACCGAAGACGACGCGCCGATCATCCGCATGATCAACGCCTTGCTCACGCAAGCCAGCCGCGATGGGGCGTCGGATATTCACATCGAAGCCTTTGAAACACACTCGGCGGTGCGTTTTCGCATCGACGGCACCATGCGTGATGTGCTCCAGCCCAAACGCGAGTTGCACGCTGCGCTGGTGGCCCGTATCAAGATCATGGCCAGTCTGGATATCGCGGAAAAACGCCTGCCGCAAGACGGTCGCATCACCTTACGGATTGGTGGCCGCCCCATCGACGTGCGCGTGTCCACCCTGCCCACAGGCCATGGTGAACGCGCGGTGCTGCGTCTGCTGGATAAAGACTCGGGTAAGCTGGAACTCTCCCGTCTGGGCATGGCCAACGATACCCTGGCTGAGATGGACCGTCTGGCCCGTCAGCCGCACGGCATCGTGCTGGTTACCGGCCCCACTGGCTCGGGTAAAACCACCACGCTGTACGCCGCCATGTCGCGCTTAGACAGCACCACCACCAACATCATGACGGTGGAAGACCCGGTTGAATACGATCTGCCCGGCGTCAGCCAAACCCCGGTCAACTCCAAAATCGACATGACTTTCGCCAAGGCCCTGCGCGCCATTTTGCGTCAGGACCCGGACGTCATCATGATTGGCGAAATCCGCGATCTGGAAACCGCACAAATCGCTGTACAGGCCTCGCTGACTGGCCACTTGGTGCTGGCCACCCTCCACACCAACGACTCGGCCAGTGCTGTTACGCGTCTGATCGACATGGGCATTGAGCCTTTCCTGCTGTCATCAAGCCTGCTGGGCGTACTGGCGCAACGATTGGTACGCCGCCTGTGCCCGCACTGCAAACGTCAGGACGCACAAGGCCACTGGCATGCACAAGGCTGCGAACACTGTGGCAACACCGGCTACAGCGGCCGCACCGGCATTTACGAACTTCTGAGCGTGGACGACACCCTGCGCGACCTGATCCATAGCAACGCTGCGGAAGCTGCCATTCGCGGCTACGCGGTTGAACACGGCATGCGCGACATGCGGGGTGATGCCCAACGCTGGCTGGCCAGCGGCGACACCACGCAGGAAGAAGTCCTGCGCGCCACACGCGACTAACTCCCGTTTTTTACCCAGCAAGGATACATGCCCGCCTTTCGATTCGAAGCCCTGCACACCGACGGCAAAACCCAAAAGGGCATGCTGGAGGGCGACTCTGCCCGCCAAGTCCGCTCTCAACTGCGTCTACAGGGGCTCACCCCCCTGCTGGTCGAAGAAGTAGCACAGCCAGGGCAGGACAAAGGTTCACGAGCCATCCGGCTGGGGGGAGAGCTGTCCAACAGCGAGGTGGTGTTGCTCACCCGCCAGTTGGCCAGCCTGCTGCAAGCCCGGCTTCCACTGGCACGCGCCTTGGGTGCGCTGGTCGAACAGGCCGAAAAACCGTTGATCCGTGAACGGCTGGCCTCGATCCGCTCCGACGTCACCTCCGGCACGCCACTGTCGCAAGCCTTTGCCAAGTACCCCAAAGCCTTTGGCGAAATGTACACCGCCACCATCGCTGCAGGCGAATCGACCGGTGATCTGGGCCGGGTACTGGCCAAGCTGGCCGATGCCCTGGAGGCCAAGCAGGCCTTGAATCAAAAGGTCACCACCGCTTTTATTTATCCCGCCGTGGTCACGCTGGTCGCCATCATGGCGGAAACAGGTCTGCTGACCTATGTGGTGCGTTAGTTGGAATCAGTATTACAGTTGAGCTAT
>DAITMV010000225.1:0-4469 GCA_036834985.1 Burkholderiaceae bacterium
GCATATAGGAGCGTCCCCGGAAGGTCTATGGACACACTGGCTTGGGCCCCTTGAAAAAAGCCGGCTCCCAGATCGGCGCCCACGTAACGTAACACGGCCCATGCGCACAGCCAGCCGCCCAGCAAGCCCAGCCCGCTACCGACCAGGCCAATCAGCAGGCTCTCCTGCATGATTTGCCATTGGACAAACCGGGGTGATGCCCCCAATGACCGCAACAGCGCCCAATGCCGCCGCCGTTTGACCACCGACAGGGCCTGGGTTGAAAACACGAGGAACCCCCCGGTGAGCAAGGCCACCAGCGCCAGGATGGACAAATTAACCCGGTAGGCCCTGGACACGGCCGCGCCGCGGCTGCCTGCATCATCCGGGTTGTCCATGCGCATGTCCGGCCCCAGCAAATGGTGGTGTTGCGCCTCAAACGCCGCTGGTACAACACCTTGCGCCAGTTTTAAATCGATCCGGCTGATCAGGCCCACTCGCCCAAACGCCAGCTGTGTGGCTGCGATATCGGCCACCGCCAGCAATTGGCCTGGCTTTGCGCCTGGCACAGTGCCCGCGATGGTCCACGTGTCCGTGTGGGTGTCGGTCCACACCGTCAAGGTGTCGCCGACCTGTTTGCCCAGTTGTTGCAACAGCGCGGTGCTCAGACATACGGCGTGTGGATCAAACACCGACGCGGGCTGTCCGCCGTCTGCAAACCTCGGCAGTAATCCGGGGGCGACAGCGGCTTGTCGAAACACATCAATCCCGATCCAGGTGATCGGCGCGTGCAGCCCTTGCACAGGTACTTGCAACTCCAGCACGGGCGCTGCCTCTTGCACTTGGGGAAGCAATAGCCATCCGTTGATGGATTGGTCGTCAAACCCGTGGCGGGGGCCTCGGATGGTGCGGTCAGCCACGCCGGTGAATTGTTTGACTGCACCGGTGAACGCGTCCAGCGCGGACTGGTGTATCAAGTGCACGGCATAGCCCAGTGCGACGCCCAACGCGATGGACAATGCCGATACAAGTAATTTGCCTGGCTGGGTTCGCCACGCGCCCCAGGCCAGCCAGCCAAACCGCTTCAGGTGTACGGACAATAAAGCGCTCATGGCAGCTCGTGAAGTTGTCCATGCGCTAAACGAAGCCGTCGGGCGGTACTGGCCGCCGCGTGCTCAGAGTGCGTCACCATCAGCAGTGAGCAGCCCGCTGACTGACACTGGTTCAACAGCAGTTGCAGGCTTGTCTGGGCATTGTCGCTGTCCAGATTACCAGTTGGTTCATCAGCCAGAATAAGCGCCGGCCGCATCACCAGTGCGCGGGCCAACGCTACGCGTTGCTGTTCTCCCCCAGAGAGTTGGCTGGGTTTGTCATTTGCCCGAGAGGCCAGGCCGACAGCCTCTAGCAGTTGATGCACCCGCGGGTTGTCAACCGGCCGGTTATCAAGCAAACAGGGCAGGGCGATGTTGTGTGCCACCGTCAGGTGGGGCAAGAGGTAAAAGGATTGAAACACCAGTCCGATGTGACGACGCCGCCAGACGATGGCTTGTTCTTTGGTCAGGGGCTGCATGGTTTGCCCACACAGTTGGATGCTGCCGCTGTCAGCCGATTCTATTCCCGCCAGTATGTGCAGCAGCGTGGATTTACCGGAGCCTGATTCACCCACAATCGAGACTGACTCCCCGGGCTGGACGGTTAAATTCAGTTGGTTCAGTAATAGACGAGTCTCGATTCTTTTGCTCAGACCTGTTACTTGTATCGCCGCTGTTGTGTCATGTAAGTAATGTTGCATGAGTAAGATAGATGGTCTGAGTTACTTTAAAAGTCGCTGGTCACAATGCAAAAACATACGCTGTGTATCGATTGGCCGCATTTGTGGCGTCAAGATGCCGCACACGTCGTAAAAATTTAGTTCGCACGCTCCAACTACTTGGTTTATCGTAATTGCCGGTTGCAACAAGTGTGATTTCCTTTGGCATAATCAACGGCTGGGCGATTAACCGCAGGATGCGGTTTGTTGGTCAGAAGAGCTGCGTAAGGAGCAGGGTTGTTAACCCTAAACCCTTTACAAACAAACTGTTGTCACGACTGCAGCCCTGTCTCGGGAAGCTCTGATTGTTATAGACGCAATACATTAAGTGTAATGATTTTATAGTGTCCCCGGGGCAAAGATTCCAGTGAGTTGTTAAGTAGATCCAACATTTAGGTGGTAGATATCCTCCTATTTGAGGGTTTGAATACGCCACTGGCTACTAAACTGAAAAAAATAAGAAAACGGTGTGAATCCATTTTTGCACCGTGTCAGTAAAACTTGTAAGCACTGCTTTTACCATCCGTAAAACAGGTACGCACGAATTAATTTTCTGGAGACAGAGCAATGGCATCAGCTAAACCCGCACCTTATTCAAACCCAGAGCCACAAGCTGCTCAAGCCTCAGCAACCGTTGACGCATCACCTGCCAATGCAATGGCAGATGCGCCAGCCGCTGTTCAAACCACGGCAATGGCCGCACCTGCAAGCGGTGCTGCTGGCACTGTTCGTATGGTGGAGGGCGATGTCAAGGTGATTCGCGGCGGTCAGGAAATCGCATTAAAAGAAGGCGATGCCCTGATGGTCGGTGATCAGGTCAAATCGGGTGCTGATGGCCGTGCAATGATCGAGTTTCCAGCACATGGCTCACAAAACATGGCCGGCGGCATGCTGTCAGCCAACTCCAGTATTACCCTCGGCTCAGGCCCCGAAGTGGCCGGTGCTGCAACGACAGAAATCGTTGTCGCAGATGGCAGCTTTGAGATGGCTGATGCCGAAGATCCAAACGCGGCCGCCAAGGTGGCAGGTGCCAAGGGCTCATCGATGATGGGTCTGTTTGGTGGCTTGGGTCTGGCTGGCGGCGGTGCCGCTGCATTTGCAGGCCCATTGGCAGGCGCGGCGGCCATTATTGCTGCCGCCTCATCTTCGTCCGATTCAGGTAGCGACAGTGGTTCTGGCACAGCCAACGGCAGTGCCGGCAGTTCCGCTGCTGGTGTGCAAGCGGCCAGCGTCAGCGCTCAAGACGTCGGCGTGTTGTCCGGCTTCGGTGGTGGTACCACACCGGCTGCAGCCAGCTCTGGTGGTATGAAGGTGGTTAATCTGGATGGTTTGTCCGTCAAGCTGGCGGGCAGCCAGAATCCAACAGTTGCCTCGAACCACCTGGAACTGCTCAACCCGAATGGCGGCGCACCCTCGAGCACCAACCCCATCAGCGCAGATACAAGCGGCAACGTTCCCAAAATTAATTTGGATCTGGGTGCCGTCGCCAAGGGCGATATCCAGGCTTCTCCACAGCAGCTGGCCAACGATGTGCCAAACCTGTTGACCGCATTGGCCAGCAAGCCGATTACCGTGGACGACCTGGTCAAACTCGGTCTGCCCGTGAATGTGGCGGGTCAAAACGTGGATACCTCGCCAATCAATGATTTGTTGGCCACACTGGGTGCTGCACTGCCTCCCTTGGGCGCAGGCTCAACCGGTGGTGGCAGCACAGGCGCCAGCCCGCTGGCTCCTTTAATTGACGCGCTGCACGGTACACCGTTACAGCCGCTGGGCGATGCCCTGGCCAGCTTGCCATTGAGTGTCCCATCCTCAGGTGGTGGTTCAACCGGCGCCAGCCCATTTGCTCCGATCATCAGCGCCTTGCACGGTACGCCTTTGGCGCCTGTGGGTGATGCCTTGGGTTCGATCCCAACCAGTCTGCCATCGTCCGGCAGCACAGGCGGTTCAACCGGTGCCAGCCCATTTGCTCCGATTATCGATGCGTTGCACGGTACGCCTTTGGCGCCTGTGGGTGATGCCTTGGGTTCGATTCCTACCAGCTTGCCATCGTCTGGCAGCGCGGGTGGTTCAACCGGTGCCAGCCCATTTGCTCCGATTATCGATGCGTTGCATGGTACGCCTTTGGCGCCCGTGGGTGATGCATTAGGCTCAATTCCAACCAGCCTGCCTTCTGGTGGTGCTGGCGGTTCTTCAAACCCGCTGGCTCCATTGACCGACGCACTGCACACAACCCCATTGGCTCCAGTGGGAGACGCATTGGCCAGCGGTGCCTCGGGTGGTCTGCCCTCCGGTTTACCGTCAGGTCTGCCATCAGGTTTGCCGTCCGGATTGCCCTCTGGTTTACCGTCAGGCCTGCCCTCCGGCGGTGCCAGCGGCAACCCATTGGCTCCCTTGACAGACGCGCTGCACACAACGCCTCTGGCACCTGTGGGCGATGCCTTGGCCAGTGGCGCATCGGGTGGCTTGCCGTCCGGTTTGCCAAGCGGTGGCGCGGGTGCAAGTCCATTGGCACCATTGACCTCCGCCTTGGCCGGTACCCCACTCGCACCAGTTGGTGATGCGTTGGCCAGCTTGCCATCGGTAGGTCCTGCAAGCTCATCGTCGAGCAGCAGCCCAACCGACCTGTTGACAGCCAATCCGCTCTCGAGCATTTCTTCACATGCCGGTGCCCTGGACC
>DAITMV010000226.1:0-4456 GCA_036834985.1 Burkholderiaceae bacterium
GTGTTGCCAGGGTTGGGGCGGGCTTGCCGATCAGCACTTCCAGGGCGGCCTGTTTAACCTGCAGGTCGTTTTGAGCGGCGATTTCCTGCGCGATCACCAGGTCGTATCGGGACTGGGCCTCTTGCTGGTCAGTGATGGTGGCCGTGCCCACTTCAAAGTTGCGTTTGGCCGATTCGAGTTGTTCGGCAATCGCGCGCTTTTGAATAGCCAGCGCGGTCAGGACATCCTGTGCGCCGAGTACATCAAAATAAGCTTGCGCGGTCCGCAGGATCAGCGACTGCTGACTGGCGATGTATTGCAGATCCGCTTGAGACGCCTGCAACTTGGCTTGTTCGTAACTGACCCAGACAGCCGGGCGAAATAGGGGTTGTGTCAGCGACAGCGATACGCTTTTTGGGGTTGTAGAGCGGTTGGTGGTCGTGCCTGCAATGGAGGTGTCGGTTTTTTGTTTGGAGGCCTGGGCTTGTGCACCGATGGTTGGGAAAAAAGCCGATTTGGCTTGCGGCAGCTTTTCCAGGTTGGCGTCACGCAGCGCGGCGGCTGAGGCTAGTTGAGCGTCGTTGGCCAGCGCATCCTTATAAATACTGAGCAGATCTGCGGCTGTGGCTGAGCCACTGAAAACTCCCGCTGCCAAAGCACTGGCCGCCAATCCGAGCCAGCGCTTGTTCCAAACCTGCATATCTACTCCTGTGATGACGCGTGGTGCGATAACTTAGTAAATAGCACATTGAGGGTCAACTTGAACGGCCCAGGCATGCATGCCGCCGGTCAAATTGACAACCTTGCTAAATCCGTGTTGCTCCAGGTACATGGCAACCTGCATGCTGCGCATTCCGTGGTGGCAGATACAGATGACCTCGGCGTCGGGATTCAGTTCCGCAAGACGTGCAGGAATCGTCTGCATGGGGATGTGCACAATGCCAGGAATGGCGCAGGTTTGCACCTCCCAGCCTTCGCGAACGTCCAGCAGCACAGGGGCCGTGGTGCCCGTATCCTGCAGGCGCTGCGCGAGCGCCTGGGCGCTGATGGTTTGCATGAGGCCTGGCCTTAGAAGTGGAAGCGTTCTGGTTGGGGGGCGTTGTCCAGGACCTGCGCAATGGTTTCGAACAGGTTGACTGTTGCGAAGTCCTTTTCGCTGGTGCGGGTGACCAGTTGCGCGTTCATGACGGGCTCTTCGCCGACGATCGCGACCAGACGGCCACCGATTTTCAGTTGAGCCAACAGACCCTGTGGCAGCAGGGGCACGAAGCCGGAGACTAAAATCACATCAAAGCTGTGGTTGCCAGGCAAGCCGTTGACTGCATCGGCTGTGACCAATTTGACGTTGGCGATCCCGGCCTTGTTCAGGTTGGCTTTGGCCAGATCGGTCAGCTCGGCGCGGATATCGGCCGACACAACGCTGGCCGCCTTGTGGGCAAGCATGGCGGCGGTGTAGCCGGTACCGGTACCCACTTCCAGTGCGCTTTCATGGCCTTTGATGGCCAGTTCCTGCAACAGACGGGCTTCGACCTTGGGCGCCAGCATGACCTGACCACTGTCCTTGCCGTTGATCTTGATGGGCAGCTCGAGGTCTGAAAAGGCCATGGCCTTCAGTTCAGGGGACACAAACTCTTCACGTTTGACGGTGGCCAGGAGGTCAAGGATGGATTGGTCCAGCACGTTCCAGGGGCGGATTTGCTGTTCAATCATGTTAAATCGGGCTTGTTCGAAGTCCATATCTCTTATTCTGTGTGGTGCGGTGCGCAAAACCGACATCTTATCAAAGCCTTACTGGTGGAGCCACTAAGGGTTGCTGTTGCGTACGCTTTTGTGAGCGCCAGTGGGTCATTCGATACAGCAATACATAGATGACCGGTACCACCAGCAAGGTCAGCAGGGTGGAGGTAATCACCCCACCAATCACCGCGTGGGCCATGGGGGAGCGTTGTTCGGCCCCTTCGCCCAGCCCCAGCGCCAGGGGCAACATGCCAAAAATCATCGCCAGTGTGGTCATCAGGATGGGCCGCAGGCGCACCTCGGCGGCATGCAGGATGGCCTGACGTAGCTCAAGCCCTTGTTTGAGGCCCTGATTGATAAAGTCGACCAGTAAAATAGCGTTTTTGGTGACCAGCCCCATCAGCATAATAAAGCCGATGATCGAAAATATATTCAGTGTGGACCGCGCAATCATCAACGCCAGCACCACACCGATCAGGGCCAGCGGCAAGGAGATCATGATGGCGATGGGTTGGGTGAACGAGCCAAACTGCGAGGCCAGGATCAAGTAGATGAAAATCACCGCCAGCAGCAGCGCTTGACCAGCATAGCCGATGGTCTCGGCGATGTCTTTGCTGGAACCGCCATAGGCCAGGCTGTAACCGGGCGGCAGATCGAGTTTGGCCAGTCGGGCTTGTAGTTCGGAGGAGGCCGTACCGGCGGCTTGACCGTCCACGTTGGCGGAAATCAGGATTTCGCGGGTCAGCGCCTTGCGGTTGATTTGCGAAGCGCCTTGGGTGGCCTTGATGTCTGCCACTTGCCGCAGCGCCACAGTGGACGGGCTGCCATCGGCGTTCAGTTTGCTGGTGGTGATCATCAGGCGGTTCAGATCGTTGGACGATTCCCGATCCGTTTGTGGCAGGCGCACGTTGACGTCGTAGTTTTCGCCGTCTGGCGCCCGCCAGGTGCTGGCCACTTCGCCCGCCAACAGGGGGCGCAGGGTGTCATTGATCGATTGCACGCCGATACCCAAATCGGCCGCCAGGTCGCGATTTAAAGTCAGGGCAATGGTGGGTTTGGCGGGCTTGAGGGAGGAGTCCAGATCCACCACAGAGGGCATGCTGCCCATGATGGCCTGCACTTGTTGGGACAATTGGTTAAGCACGCCAATATCAGGGCCCAGCAGACTCACCTGCAAAGGCTTGCCGCTGCTGACCGAGTTAAATTGCCCCACCTGAGTCACCACCACACCCGCCACCGATTGCAGCCGTCTCCGAATGGGGCCGGTGAGTGCTTTCATGTTCATGGTGCGCTGTTTGCGATCGAGCAGGCGTACATACACCGTGACGTAGTTTTTGCCCTGTGCAATGCCCGTGTTGATAGTGGAGTAGGTAAAGATGACTTCCTTGAATTCCCTGAGCACCGACTCGACTTGCAGTGTTTTGTTTTGGGTCAGATCCAGCGATGAGCCGACCGGGGTGTAAAACTGCACGGTCATCTCGCTGTTGTCGGGTGACGGGGAAAATTCAGAGCCTACAAACTTCATGAGCCAGAAGGACGACAAAAAGGTGGCGATCGCCAGCGCCAGTACCGTCTTGGGCCAGTTCAGTCCCCAGCCCAGCAGTTTGACGTAGACGTTTTCCAAGGCCAGTACGCCCCGTTGAAAACGGGTCAGCACCCAGGCCAGCGGGCCTTTGCCTTGGGCGCCATGGGCATCCGGGTCTGGCCAGATAGAGGACAACATGGGGTCGAGCGTGAAACTGACAAACATCGACAGCAATACCGCAAAGGCGACCGTGACACCAAATTGGTGAAAAAACCGCCCGATAATGCCGCCCATAAAGCCGACTGGCAAAAATACGGCGACAATCGAGAAGGTGGTGGCCAAGACAGCCAGACCGATTTCCTGCGTACCTTCGAGTGCCGCGGTGTGGTGGTCTTTGCCCATGGCCATGTGGCGGACGATGTTCTCGCGCACAACGATGGCATCGTCAATCAACAGGCCCACGCAAATGGACATGGCCATCAGGGTCAACACGTTGATGGAGAACCCCATCATCTGCATGACCAAAAATGTACCGATCAGCGAGATGGGCAAGGTCAGCCCGGTGATCACGGTGCTGCGCCAGGACGACAGGAACAGAAACACGATGCCCACTGTGAGCAGTGCGCCTTCGATCAGGGTTTTTTTCACGTCCGCCACCGAGTTGCGGATTGAGACCGATTGATCCCGCACGGGCGTCAGCTGAATGTCCGCGGGTAATTCGGTTTGCAGCTGTTCAACCGCGGCCCGTACGCCATTGACCACATCAATTGCATTGGCGCTTTGGGTTTTGACCACATCAATGGACAGGGCCGGGATGCCATTGACCAGGGCCACCGTTTCCTTTTCCTCCTCGTGGTCGCGTACTGTCGCCACTTGGGACAGAAACACCGGCTGGCCGCCACGCCGCGCCACGATAATGCGCTCAAAGTCTTCCGGATTCTGAAATTTGCCTTTGATTTGTACCACTTGCTCTTTGGTGCTGTCGCGAATCACGCCGACTGGCAGTTCCTGGTTTTCATTGCGAATGGCGTTGATCACCTGGTCTACACCGATCCGCAATGATTCAAGCTCGCCCGGTTTGAGCTGGATTTGCAACTCGCGTTTGACGCCGCCCACCACAGTGGCACTGCCCACGCCGCGAACGTTTTCGATGCGTTTTTTGATGGTTTGATTGGCCAGAATGGTTAATTCACGCAGCGGGCGCTTGCTTTGCAC
>DAITMV010000227.1:0-4440 GCA_036834985.1 Burkholderiaceae bacterium
CGCTCTTTACCTCTGGCCCAGCTGCCCGGCCCGGCGGTATGGATTTGTCACTGCTCCCGTGCTGTTGGGTAAGCCTATTTCAGGGAAGGTGGAGTTGATCACTCGACCGCCCCGTTCAAAGACCCGGAAAATATCAGCGGGCGGGATGGTTTCCCAGGCTGGCAACGGCAGCAGCTCCGGCAAAATACCCTTGAATGTAAAAAGCTCGTTGGTGGTGGCGACAGGGTTTTTCAGCGAAGCGGGCTGGCTGTCGGCGGTGTAGGCCTCGCCCAGAATATACCGCTTGAAGGGCAAAATGCCGTTGTTGTAGGACGCACCCCCCCACAGCATGGCCGAGGTGGACATGATGCTGCGTTCCTGTGCCTGAATGATCTGCATGTGACAGGCACCACAGGCCTGCCGGGCCACTCGTAAATCGCCGGGGTTGATGAAGCGGATGTAGGCCGGGTGTTCCTTGTTCAGTTTGGCAAATGACTGTTGCGGGTTGGCTGAGGACGGATAATTCCAGAACTTTTCATTCCGCGGCAAAACGTGCGCACGGTCCAGCACGGCCCGGTACTCTGGATCATGCACATCGTGTTTGACTTGTTTGTAATCACCTTGGTGTTGCAATTTGACGGACGCATCGCCTCCATGACAGTCGGTGCAACCCAGCACCACGCCCGGGTTGGCGTGCATGGTGTGCTGGTCGGTCTCTGAGTGGCAAGTCATGCAACCTTCAGACTTGAGCTTGGCCTGAGCAGGCTTTTGCTCTTTGGGCGCATCCGGGGCCGTGACATACGTGCGGTTGACCAAGGTTGCGCCTTCAGACGCATTGGCCACGCTTTCTGTTTTGTTCAATGTAACGGCAGCAATGGCCACCCACAGCGCGGTGGTTCCGGCTGCGAATAACCATCGCTTCAATGTGCTGGTGTCTGAAGGCAAATGAACAGGCATCGTCTTAATACGTCAATAAAATGTTAAGTAATGCGGAAAACTGTCGGCTGCGTTTGTCTTCATCAAACAGTTGTTTGCCCCCGCGTCCTGCCAGCAACGTGGCAAACGACCCGTTGATCACAACGTTCTGGGTAAAGAAGGGGCGGTACTGAAAGCCAAATGACACGTCTATCCCCAGGTCTCGTGACGGTGGCGCCTGATTTTTCAGCAATCCGAGCACCGTGGTGTCCATAAAGCGCAACTGCGAGACGTTGCCCAACAAACGCAATTGCGGCGACACATCCATGTCCGCCCCCAAACCCAGCAGGAACAAACCTGGGTTGATGAAGTTCGACTGACCTTCTTCTTTGGAGGTACGCAGCGAGGGCAAGATCCCATTGCGACCCGACAGGCCCACACCGCCGCCTCCGATCAAAGGAACTGCCTGACGTATAAAGAAGCTGGTGTCTGCACCGGCGAACTGCGGGTTCTCAAAAATAGCATCAAAACCGGTGGACTTGCCGTCAAACGGGTCTTTATCGCCGGTGGCTGCCAGCAGGTTGCCGCGAATGCGGATAAAGTCAAAGTCTCGGGAAATCTCGGTCGCATGGAAGGCAGCACGAATATCCTGTGAGCGTTGTGCAATCGGACTGCGATCGTCAGTACCAAAGGCCAGGTAGGTGGAGGTGGTTACATTCAGGCGCCCAAAGTGACCGTCACCGTTGTAGCCCACGTAATTGACGCGATAGCTGTGTGGACGCTCATCGCCGATGGGCGCCGGGCGAACCAAAAAGCCATTGTTGTCGTATTCAACCTTGTTTTCGTTGTTGCGGTTATGCACAAAGGTGACCTGACTGGTAAAGCCAAGCACCGGAAAGTCCTGTTTGTAGAGGTTGGCCAGAAAAACATCATCGTCCCGCAGGCGTTTGCTCAGATCGTTCAGACCACTGTTGGTGTCTTTGTTCAGACGACGGAAGACACCGACGTTGTACTGGTACTGGTTGTTTGAACGGTTGCCAAACAAGCGCACGCCAAACGGTACATCCTGAAACAGAAAGCCCCGGAAGTCTGTCTGGACAGGCTGAATGCCAACCCGGACGCTGTCAAAGTCGTAACGGTCAGACACGTTGCGCAAGTGCACATCGGCGAACAATTCTTGTACACCAAAGAAGCCTTCGCGGCGGATGTCGCCTGCAGTCGGGTTGACTTTGATCAACCGGTCTTCTTTAAGTCGCACGTCCGTGTAATTAAACACCGGTACAAAACGGAATTCGTAATCCGGTGGTCTGAACGTGGTGTTCCCTTTGACCAGGCTCAGGCTGGTGATCAGGTTTTGGGCAAAAATTGACTGATCCGAGCGGCCAAAGGTATTGGCCGACGGCGAGGTCACCGGCGCAACCGGGGTGGGCAGACGGCGCTTTTCGATCAGCGTATCCGAAATCACACCTAGGTTAAAGAACCAGTCCGGCCCCAAGGCGCTCAGTACCGGCAGGTCGCCCTTGATCGGGTTTTGATTGTAGGGGTCGTACAGCGGGAATCGGAACCCCAGGTTTTGCATCAGGCGCCAGCGGTCCGGTACGGACACCGATTCCCGCGGCAGGTTGGCCTCAGGAGGGGGAACCTGGGACGGATCGATGGGCGGCAAGTTCACGGTGGTGCTTACGCCACCGGGACGGGCCTGGCCAACCGCAGCCAACGGGACGCCGGTGGCATCGTTGGCTGAGCGGACTTGACCCAAGGTCGACACCAGACCGAGCGTCATTTCGCCGAACTCACCCGGTTCTAGCTTGACCCAGCCAAATCCTCCCGTCACCAGCGAATCCCGCACCTTGATCTTGAACCAGTCGCCTTGCTGTTCAAACGCATCGACCAGTTGACCCTTGAAGATTTCGGAGATGGCCACAGCCTCTGCATCGGGTTTTTCTCGGGCCAGCACCCGTTTGGAAAGCACCTGCAGTTGCGCCAGGGGTTTGGGGGCTTGCGCCTTTTCTTCGTCACTGGGGATACCCGCAATGGTTTGGGCGATCCGCTTGATGTCCAATTGAGCCAAGGCGTCAAACAAGGTGTTGTCGGCGGCCTGAGCACTGGCAAGGTTGGTTGACAGCAGGGCTGCGATGGCCACCTGCGCGGTGAGTCGATTGATCTTGCCCGGGTGTGAATGCGTCAGGGTCAGTGTGTTGTTCATCACAGGCCTCCGCATACGTTGTTGTCAGTGCTGTTGTTAAACGGAGAGGTTGGGCATTGAACAAAGCGCAAGGACTGACCCTGTGGGGCGAGCGTGTTGGCGCGGATGCCAGCCGGTGCCAATGAAATGGCCGGGTTGGTCCCAGCCGCAGACAGCGTGCGTGAGGCGTTGGACAATCCCAGGAATGCCACCATGTCATCCTGGTCCACACCGTCACCGGAAATACCGATACCACCGACCAAGGTATTGCCCCGATAAATGGGTGTACCTCCCGGGAATATCTGGGAGCCGTTGGCCAGGTGTTTTTTCCCCAGATTGGAGCCCTTGTTCAGCGCAGTGCAACCCGTGTTGTTGAGCGTACTGGGATTGGCGTCAAAAATGGTACCAAAAATCTGGTTGTAGACCTGATCGAGCTGAAACCCATCGTTAAAGGGGCTCCAGTTGGCAAATGCTTTGGACAGAGGGCCTGTCACACCGTTGTTGGGGCCGTCCGGGTAGAACGGTCGGGAAATATTCCCGATGGCACGGGCCGAGTAGGCGATGCCGTCGGTAAATACATTCGGATTGTTAAAGAAGGTCGCTGACTGGTCCATGTAAGCAGACAAGCTGGTGCTGACTGTTGCTCCTCCCTTGAGGAACAGGTAGTTATAGGATTCGTTGTTATTGCGGATCAGGGTGGCGGCGTCGTTGCGGCTAAAGAAGACAGCGGTGCGGGCTTTTTGTAAAGACACGTCGGTGCCGAACACGGGGGCGTCCGGGGTGCGGATCACACCCAATAGATTGCCATCGTTGTCGGTCACTGAGATGGTCACCTCAACCGGGCTGCCGACCGGACGACGAATCTGCGCGCGAGCCCGATTGGCAATCATGATGGCCTGACGCAGCAGTTCGGTCACTTCGGCCTGCGTCATTCCGCTGGGGCTGCCGGTCGGGCTTGAACGAGGAACGCCGTTGCCGATGGGGTAGGCCGGGTTGTTGGGACGGGACAGGATAAACCCGCCTACATCGGTGAAAGTTCCGTTCGGGTCTGCAACATAGCCCGAAGCGGGTTGACCAAAAGCAACCCCTGCGCGCACCGGTGCGGTGGGTTTGTAGCCGGCTAATGCCAGCAGGCGCGCCGGGTCAATGGTGGCGACACTCGCTGTTGCAGGGGTGACGTCCGTAAATACGCCAAAAGGCCCCCCCAGGGAGATGCGGTTGGCACGGATGTCCTCGGGGGCTGCAAACTCACCCAGTGCCGCCCAGGCGATCTGTTCGTCGGTGGTGTCGGCGTCGTCAACGCGGGGATCGCGGTCCAGACCGTATTTGCCATCGGCAAAAATGCCAATGCCGCCTACGAC
>DAITMV010000228.1:0-4432 GCA_036834985.1 Burkholderiaceae bacterium
TCTCAGAATGGTCTCATACGCTGCTGCCCATGGAGGTGCCTCGTAGGGAAACTCAATCCACTTCAAACAGGGCTCGGGCGCACGCAGATACCGGGCAACACTGACCACACTGGCTGCCAGTTCCTCATAGATATAACGCGACAGCAGCGGTTCATCAAATTTGGGCTCGGCCTGTACAAGGACTTGTCCTGCTTCGATGCTGTAGCTGGTATTGACCATTGAACCTAACCACTGTTCGTTAGAAATTCCGAAGGACATTGCATCGGCGTAGTTTTTACAGGCCACCAAGCCAAGACCCACAATACCCCAGGAGCCTGGATGCTGGGCAATACCCACTTTAAGCCCCAGCGCTTCCTCGCCCAGCAGGGAGAAGGCGCGTTTTACAAAACGAACGGTCTGACGATAAGACACCAGAAAATCATTTTTGCATAAATCGGCCATGCCAAATTCAAACCCGCCAAATAGCAGATCGGTCGGAATGCCTTCTGCCTTGGCCAGTGATACGATTTGACGAATATGGACCGGTGCGATGCAGCACTGATCATAGTCAGGAGCTTTTGTAGTCATGGTGTTCCAATCAGTTCAGCGGTGTGATGCTGTTGAGCAGTAAACGAATCAGTGAGGTTTGGCGTGTCACGCCTGTCTTGGAAAATATCGATCGCAAATGCGCACGCGCGGTGTTTTTACGAATACCCAATTCTTCGGAGGCCTCGTCCAGCGACAGCCCTTCGGCCAGCAACAATGACAAGGCGGCTTCTGCTGGGGTCAGATCGAACAATTGCTTGAGCATGTCACCGGAGGTTTGGGATTTGCGTTCGGCATCCCGAATAAACAAAGCCAGGGTGGGACGATGCTTACCCTCAGACCATTCAGACACGGGAATCGCACCTGCGGCAACACCCAGCTTGGATTTACCCGACGGGCGTGTGATCGACATGGCCTGTCGCCCCGAGGAATAGCCTTTACCGGCATGGCTTAATCCAACCTTGATCAAGCGTTGGAGCTCCTGATTCTCAGGACTGTAATTGGCTTCCAGCATGCCTTTGCTCAGTCGCAATCCGTCGTTGTCATTCAGGATGTTTTCTGCAACGCTATTCATGCGGATCACGCCGCCCCGTTCGTCAAGAATCACAACACCCAAGAGCATCCGGTCCACCGTGCCTGCCAGCAGTTTGCGTTCCGTTTCTACGATGTCCATGTGGGAGCGCAGGTCTGCCGACCGCTTGATGTGTGAGAGAATCATCTGGCAAAACTGCCGATCTTCTTCGGAGAATGGGGCTTGTTCCTTGGCGCGCGATACCCTGAATCGGCATTCTGTGCCCGATGGTGTTTGCAGGTCTGCACCCAACACATGACGGGCATTACCAGGGCCGGAGAATTGCAAATAGTATTCACTGTTGAGCCACTGCTCGGTGCCTAAAAAGTCGTCCACGCTCAGGACGCGCTCAGAGGGCAATCCAATAAAGGGGTCCAGCGCAAACGCGGCAAAACTGGCGTATTGCCCTTCGACCACATGGGGGCCTTGGGGTCCAAAGTTAACGATGAGCGCGGGCCCGTCGGTGGTGGGTGGACGCAAGATAAGCGTGACCCAGTTGGCACGGGTCAAGCCGGCAATTTTCCCTAAAGCCGAGGACCAGGGGGGCGTCTCCAAAGGCCCCTGATACAAGCTTCCGAGCAAATCACTCCATTGCGAAAACGATAATCCATAGGGCAATGCGTCTCCGTCTGTTAGGTACGGATGAGCACCTGCCTGCCTCCTCGGCATATCTGTGCTGATGGCTTCCTGCATAGCTGTGTTGTTGTCTCGTGTTGTGATTCAACGGCTGTGAGTCAGTGCGACGACCCGCGCCATTTGTGATTTTGTTTTACTTATTAAACCACCAAACCCAAGCATACAAAAGCATACATAGATGGACAATTCCGGCCAAATTGCGAAGTGACCGTAGTCTGCTTGGACGATGCTTGGTGTGGTTTGATCAAGCATTCTGCAGGTCATGTCAGAGATCATAAAATCAGGGAGGGTGCATGAATGCTGCGCAGGGCACGTCGTTTGACAGCAAGGGTTTTCGGCACACATTAGGTACCTTCACCACGGGCGTGACAATTATTACCACACGCTCTGCTCAAGGTGAGCCCATCGGTATCACGGCCAACAGCTTTAACTCGGTGTCGCTGGACCCCCCACTGGTGTTGTGGAGTCTGGCCAAAACTGCACGGAGTCTGGACGCCTTTACCGGGAGTGAATATTGGGCAGTGCACATTCTGGCGGCCAATCAGGAAGATCTGTCCAATCGCTTTGCGCGCAGTGGCGACAATAAATTTGAGGGCGTGCCCGTTGAGGTGGGGCTGGGGGATGTCCCTTTGCTGTCGAATTGCACCTCACGCTTGCAATGCAAAACCGTGCATTGTTATGAGGGAGGTGATCACCTGATTTTTGTTGGCCATGTGTTGGACTTTCATCGGTCAGAGCATCCACCCTTGGTATTCGCGGCAGGTCGATACGCGGTGGCGACCAAAAAAAGTGACAATGTAGCGGCGGCCTCCAGCGCCCACTCGTCATGGAGTGAAGATCATATCGGCTACCTGCTGGGCCGTGCATACTTTCAGTTTTATGAACGTATTCGGCAGAAAATTGCGCAACACGGCTTAAGTGACAGTGAATATTTTGTTCTGACATCCTTGATGGCTAAAGAGGGCCGCTCTGCTGAGCAGTTAAATAAAATATTTGCCTACACCGGCAATGAAGCATCCGCTGAGGTCTTGCAGCATCTTGAGCAGCGGGATCTGATTCGATTGCAGGCTCACGCAGACAACAAGTCACCGTTGTTGTTTCTAACGGCGGCCGGACGTGATGTCACCATGCAAATGATCGCTGTCACCAAAGCCATTGAGTCGCATGCGTTGGCAGAGTTTGGACATTGGGATGCTGTGTCGTTGCGCAATTTGCTAAAGCAGTTTATTCACGTGACAGACCTGGGTTTGCCTGATCCATGGGGCGACCGTGTTCAGAGTCAGTAAGGCGGGTGCCCGTTTAAGCAAGGTGCAAAAAAGCAGCTGTGATGAGCTGCTTTTTTTGAGGATGACCGCTGTTTAAGCCGCCAACGAGTTGCGTGCCTTGACCAGTTCCAGAGCGGTGTCCTCGATCATGTCCTCTTGTCCGCCAATCATGCCTCGTCGACCCAGTTCAACCAGCAATTCCCGCGCACTGATTTTATATTTGGCTTCAGCCCGTTTGGCGAACAAGAGGAAAGACGAGTACACGCCCGCGTATCCCAGTGCCAGGGCATCGCGGTCGATACGCACCATGGTATCCATGATGGGGACGACCAGGTCTTCTGCAACATCTGACATTTTGAATACATCCACCCCAGTGGGTATACCCATGCGGGCACAGACGGCCACCAGCACCTCCATGGGTGTATTGCCTGCACCGGCACCCAGTCCGGCGGCTGAGGCATCAATCCGCGTGGCACCTGCTTTGATGGCAGCGATGGAGTTGGCCACTCCCATGGCCAGGTTGTGGTGCCCATGAAAGCCTATTTCGGTCTCAGGCTTTAAGTGTTGGCGCAACATATCGATTCGTGCACTGACAGCATCTGGTAGCAAATAACCGGCTGAGTCGGTGGCGTAAATGCAGTTGGCGCCATAGGCTTCCATAAGCCTGGCTTGCTTGAGCAAGGCATCGGGCTCAATCATGTGAGCCATCATCAAAAATCCGACGGTATCCATCCCCAGCTTGCGGGCACTGGTGATGTGTTGCTCTGACACATCGGCTTCGGAGCAATGTGTGGCGACCCGGATGGTGTGAATGCCCAGCCCGTGGGCCATGTGAAGATGTTTGACGGTACCAATACCCGGCAACAGCAAGGCTGAGACTTTGGCCTGTTTGAGCACCGGAATAACGGCACTGAGGTATTCTTCATCGGTATGTGCGGGGAAACCATAGTTCAGCGAGCTGCCGCCCAGGCCGTCACCGTGTGTCACTTCGATCAATGGCACGCCTGCCTCGTCCAGTCCTTTGGCGATGGACACCATCTGGTTCAATGAAATCTGATGGCGTTTGGGGTGCATGCCGTCGCGCAGCGTCATGTCATGCAAAGTGATGTGTGCTTGTGTCATGTTTAGAATGTCCTGAGGATTAGGCGGCCAGCGTTTGTCGGGCAATCAGGTGCCGCGCAAAGTCTTCTGCTGTTTTGGCGGCGGCGGCTGTCATGATGTCCAGGTTGCCTGCGTATTTCGGGAGGTAGTCGCCTAACCCTTCAACTTCCAGAAAGATCGACACTTTGTGACCGTCAAAGACCGGGCCATTTTTGAGTGTATAGCCCGGCACATAGGCGCGAACCTCTTGAACCATCCGTAACACCGAGGCGGTGATCGCTGCCTGGTCGGGCGTGTCGTAGGTTAGACAGTGCACCGTATCGCGCATGATGAT
>DAITMV010000229.1:0-4400 GCA_036834985.1 Burkholderiaceae bacterium
GTCAACTACTCGAACCTATGCCCCATCCGTACAGCGCAGCTAAGACAACCGTGCGTTCGAGTCCGCGCACCGCCCTTTGACCACGACCTCCTCGTACCACGCATCCAACCCCCCCGCCAGCACATGCACCCGCGGACCACCGCTGCGTGACTTTTTATACCGCCGCATCACCCGATGAGCCAACTCCACGGCCGAGGCGTCGTTCGGGCAAGCGCAGTAGGTCACTACAGCATGGTCGACGCTCATACTGGGCAGGTTTTTTAAACCATTCAGATCCACCGCCACCGAGCGTGGGACTTCCCGATCGTCCTGATCACGGGCCAGTTGGGAACGGGCATCAAGCACATGCACGGTAGTGTGTTCACTGTTCAGTAGCTGCAATAAATCGAGCGGGCTGATGCGAGGTATCTTTGCTTTGATCTGGTCGCGCCGTCTGATCCGGTAACGCCGTATCAACCAGGCCAGTAAAAATACACCGATCAACACCAGCGCCTGGTGAGTGTGTTCGGCCGCCCAGCGCAGGCTGGCAGCCATCTCGTGCTGAAAAAACGCACCCATTAAAATGGCCAGTACGGAGCGCACCAACACACCCCCGCCGTGAAATACCGTAAACGTGCTCAAGGGCATGCCTGTCCCGCCAGCCAGTGGGGGTGCCAACAAGGCCAGACCCGGTAAAAACCGGGCTAACACCAGCGCCAGCGGGCCACGTTGTTCAAACGCCAACTCGGTTTGTCGGACACATAAATCCGGAGACAGCGAGACCCGGCAAAGCAGGCCCAGTACGCGACGCCCTTTCCAGCGGCCGATATAGAACCAGATCACGCCACCCGCCAACGACCCCAGGGTAGCGCTTAACACTTCAAACACCCCGGTGCCGCCCGTTTGGCGCGCTACCGCGCCGGCCACGATCATCAGTGGAAACGTAGGCAGCGGCAATCCGAGTTGCTCGATGAAAGTTAACGCAAACAACAGCAGCAAGCCCCACTGCGCCATCACCTGGGGATCTAGCAGCATTGACATATTCAGGCCATTGATCACTCTTGCTCCAATAGGGCTGCCGGTGGATGGGTACGGTCGCGATAGGCTCGCCACGCCGCAGCAAAGGACAGCGATGAACATACAACAATTACGTGCGACATGGCGGCGGGAGTCCCGTCGTGCCAATGCGACACCGACCAACTGGCCAACCCACCCAGGCCAAACTGCATGGACCCGAACAGGGCCGAGGCCGCTCCTGCGTTATTGGGGAAAATCCCCATCAGCACTGCGACACAGTTAGATGACAACAATCCAATCGCACCGACGGTGAGCACCAAACCAATCACCATCATCAGAAAGCGCGTATGGGGTGCCAGGCTGGCAAACAACACAATGGTCGCCCCGAACATGGACATGCAACCTCCCCACCACAGCAGGGTGCGCGGACCCCAATACCCAACATACCGGGAGGTGGTAAAGCCACCCGCCATGATCGCCAGCACATTCATGCCGAACAACACGCCATACCATTGCGGGCTGATCCCGTAATACTGAATATACACAAACGGTGTGCCAGTGATGTAGGCAAACATGGCGGCAAAGCCGCCGCCACCGGCCAGCATCAGCGCCACCGCGTCCGGGTGTTTGAGCATGCGTCCGTAGGCGTGGAAGGCCTGCCACAAAGACATCGGCCCCGCATGGGTAAAACGCGTCTCCGGTACCCAGCGGCTTACCGCGACACAGGTGCCCATACCAAAGAGGGTCAGCACCCAGAACTCCCCTCGCCAACTGCTCAATGTCAGTACCCATCCACCCAGCACCGGCGCCAATAAGGGGGCCAGGCTGGTCACCAAACCAATCGTAGCCATCATGCGCGCCGCCTCTATGGGCTCAGCCAGGTCTTTGACAATCGCCCGGGACAAGGCCCCCGCCGCACCACCTCCCAAGGCCTGGAATATACGGGCCACGATCAATTGCTCGACATTCGTCGCCAGCGCGCAAGCCACACTGGCCAGGGTAAACAACACAACCCCCTGCAAGATCATGGTGCGTCTGCCGTAGCGATCCGAGAGCGGCCCGTAGAACAGCATGCCGGCAGCAAAACCCAACAAAAAGGTACTCAAGGTCATTTGCACCGCATCGGGTCCCACACCAAATTGCTGTGCGATCTGCGGCAGACTGGGCAAGTACAGGTCGATCGCCATGGGAGCAAAGGCCGTCATGGCGGCCAGCGTAAAAAACAGAGGGCGACTGAATGCGTGGAGCATGGCAAATAGGGGCGCAGTCGTTCAGGTTTTATAGGAGGGGTCGGTGCGATCCAGTTTTCGCAGCAAACCGGGCCAAGCCAAGCCAGCACCGACGTTATTTAAGACCGCTTTGGCCTGCGTCTGGATCGCTGCCACATAAGGCGCGGGCAGATGGATCAGCTCACCGCCTCCACTTTGCGCCATGATCTGAATTTCGCAGGCGCGCTGCAGCATGTACATGGACAAAAAGGCATCTGCCGCCGATTCGCCCACCGTCAATAAACCATGACTGCGCAATATCATCATGTGGGTCTGACCCAGATCAGCCACTAGGCGAACCTTCTCATCCGGGTTCAGCGCCACCCCTTCATAATCGTGATAGGACAAGGACAGCAAGGGGAACAAGCTATGCTGAGACAAGGGCAACAAGCCCTCCCGCTGACAGCTCACCGCCACACCTGCCATGGTGTGCAAGTGCATCACCACCTGCGCATCGTCCCGGGCCTCATGCACGGCACTGTGAATCGTAAAACCGGCCGGGTTGATCTCAAACCCGGATGCCATCACTTTGTGGCCGTGCAGGTCAACCTTGACCAGGCTTGAAGCGGTGATTTCCTCAAACATCATGCCGTACGGGTTGATCAGAAAGTGATGTTCAGGACCGGGCACGCGGGCCGAGATATGGGTAAAAATCAGATCATCCCAACCATACAGGGCCGCCAACCGATAACACGCAGCCAAATTGACGCGCTGTTGCCATTCCTGATCGCTCACCTGTGATTGAACCGATTCTGTGTTGTCCTGCTGCATGGCGTGATCTCCCCCGGGTATGGTGTGTTGTACTAAAGGCTATTACAGGGCCACATCGTCCAGCTGGGCTGACCGTGTGCCTGCAATGGCTTGTGTTGACTGTCCGCGATAGGTAAATACCAACGAAAACTTGACGGCATCGCTGCTGTTTTTTGAAGCGGCATGCAATGTTTTGGCGTGAAACAACAGCACATCGCCCGCCTGCAGCTCAACCACCTGTTCTTGCAGCTCAAAGCCCAGTTCACGGGCTTTGTCGGGCAGCAGGAACTGCTTGTCGTCCATACACCGTGCATCCAGTTCCCAGCGATGCGACCCAGCCACCACCCGTAACGCGCCGTTGCGTTCGGTTTCATCGCCCAGTGCCAGCCACGCGGAAATCAGCTCGTGATTGGTAAACGACCAATACCGAATATCCCGATGCCAGCCGGTGGCCGTGCCAAAGCGGGGGTGTTTGGTCATGATGCAATTGTGATGGTTTCTCACCAACCACACCTGAGGACCCAACAGCTGCCGCATGGCGCGTTCAATCAGCGGCCAGCGCGACCACTTCTGAAACACGGCGTGCCGCCCATAGGCATCAAGCAGTCGGCGAACGGTTTTGCCACCCTCAGCCTCCAGCGATGACGGCGCCCCCTCATACCCCACCTGCGCCTCATACTCCACCGGCTCGGCAGGCATGACCAACTGCTCCTTGGCTTGATCAAGCAAGGTGGCCAGCGTACGGGCATCGGCCACCCCGCACAGCACCAAAAACCCGTCTGCGGCAAATCGCGCCAGTTGCTCAGCGCTCAAACGGTCTGGCGACTCGGGTGTGTGAGGTTTGGGGGGCATATTCATTGCAAAGGCTGCTGCAAAGCCGTCAGAATGTCTTGCGGCCAGAGGGACAAATTCAATCGATCCAGGCTTTGCGCAACGCTTGTTACATCAAAATATCGGCCTCGGGCTTTGAGTGCGTCCACGTAGGCTGGGTCCAGCTCCGTGGTTTTAGCCAACCAGGCTTGCGCCAGCTGCAACATCAGCGCGGGTTGATGCTGACGATCCAGCAGATGAATGAGCCATTGCTCGAACACCGGGTCAGTCAACTCGCTAGCCCCTGATGACGGGGGCATGGCGCCAGCGTCCAGTTGCCCGGCATCGGCAGCGGCACGCAACCACCAGTCGACACCAAAGGCCTGGATGTGAGCCATCTCGCGGCCCCAGTCACAGGCCATTAAATGGGGGTTGTTGCGCAACAGCCAGAACGCCACGGGCATGAAGTCCTGATCAGGATAAAACACCACGCAGCGCGGAATGGTCTTAAACAACGGTGAACGGCCGGCATCGCTCAGGTACTGATTGATCAGCATAAACGCCTCGGCACTGCGC
>DAITMV010000230.1:0-4345 GCA_036834985.1 Burkholderiaceae bacterium
GCACCTGACTGTGCACACGCGAAAACTCAATGGCTTTGATGATGCCCAGCAGGGTTTTTTCGATGATTGCTGACTCATTGTGAGCGGGCACAATTATCGTGATTGGAATACGCGCATTTGCGTAGTTAGCCTGTTGGGCTAATTTGCCGCTAAACGGCAGCAACGAGGCAACGGTCAGCGCGGTTAATTCTATCAGCCCGGGTGTTGCCACCATGAGCAGTAAGGCCGTAGCAATATCAAAAAATACGGTCATGGTGTGGTCAGTGCAATGCGGCCCGCATGGCTTTTTTTAAAATAGATAAGCGATATTGAACCACATTCGTCTGCGTGCCGTTTAAAATACTTTTAACTTATCTGCAGAGTGAGCTGTGATGGTCGATGTATTTGCAAATGCTTTCCCCGGGCTTGATGGTATTTACGTCATCAATCTTGCAGAGAGGGACGATCGTCGGCGCGAAATGGCCGAGCAATTTGCCAAACTGGGTATCTCCTGGAGTACACCCCAGGTCAAGCTTTACACCGCGGTGCGCCCTGATTCAGTGGGCGACTGGCCATCATTGGGTGCCAAGGGTTGCTTTACGAGTCACTACGAAATTATTCGGCAGGCCTTTGATCAGCAGATGAGCAACGTACTGATTCTGGAAGACGATTGCGATTTTTCACAAGAAGCGCCGACACGGTTGGCCAGTCAATTGCAGCATCTGAATCAGTCCGCATGGGACATTGCCTATCTGGGGCACACGGTGACTCCTGCTGCAGATGATCAAATACTTGAGGGCTGGTTTCAAACCCGACAGCCCATTCCCCAAACGCACTGTTATCTGGTCAATCGCAGCATCATGCCAGCATTGTTGAACTTTTGTGAGCAGGTGATGCAGCGTCCAGGCGGTCACCCTGACGGAGGACCGCAGCATTATGATGGCGCGTTAAATACCTTCTTTTTTCAGAACCCAGGCTGCGTGGTGAAATTGTCCGCGCCCAGCATGGGTGAGCAACGCAGTTCACGCAGCGATATCAGCACCGGCCGGATGGATCAATTGCCGGTGATGCGTACCGTGTGGAATACCTTGAGGACGGTCAAAAAGCGCCTCTCCAAGCGAGGCGCCTGATGCCCGGCACGGCGATGCGAGTGCTGTTTGTCGAAGCTGCTGGCGATATGGTCCATTCGTGGAAAAACTGGTCTGGAGGGCAGGTGACCGAGAGTGAAACCTCGGTGACGTTTTCCAGTCAGGTATTTGAGTTTGTCGGTTTGCAGAAGGCTCATCTGGACGCTGTGTCATTTCATACCCCGCCTGAGCGTCTGGTTCAGGAGCCTCATACCGTCAGCACGCGTCCCAGGCCGTTTGCCTTCTCTGGCAAGTGGTATTACCTCGGTGAGTTATTCAACGGTTTGTGGTTGCTTTCGTACATTGTGCGTACCCGGCCTGATGTGGCCATTGTCAATTCAGGGGTGTGTATGTGGTTGCCACTGCTCTTGTGCAAATACCTGTCCACGCGTTTGGTGGTGTGTTTGCATAACACCCCCTGGCCAGAGGGGTTTGAGCCAACGGGCCGTATGAAGCGGTTGCTATTGCGTATGGATGGTTGGGTATTTGCGCATGCGGCCAGCGCCGTGTTGTGTGTGTCTCCTGCCTGCCGGCGGCAGGTGGAGGCGATCTGCAAGCCAGCGTTGGTACACACCTGTGAGTTTTTACCGCAGTATCACACCATGCCTTCTATAGCACCTGCCACGTACAATCCCTTATCGTCTGAACCGTTTTCCGTGATGTTTGCAGGCCGCGTGGAGGAGGATAAAGGCGTCTTTGATCTGCTCGAGGTAGCGCAATTGTTGGCGGGTACCTATCCAGGGCGTTTTGAATGGCATGTGTGTGGGGCTGGATCCGCCTTGGCCGAATTGCAACGGCGAGTCAGTGCATCAGGGCTTGCGGCGTACTTTAAGGTGCATGGACGTTTAAACCGATCCGCATTGCTTGATCGCTACGCCCGGGCGCACGCCATTGTAATTCCGACGCGCAGTTCCTTTAACGAAGGGTTTGCGATGGTGGCGGCAGAAGCGGTGTTGATGAATCGCCCCATTGTAAGTACTGGCGTGGTGCCCGCGTGTGAAGTACTTGGGCAGGCCGTGGAATGGGCCCGAACAGACAATATACCCAGCTACGTGGCAGCCTTTGAAACGCTCGCTTTTACGCCAGGTCGCTACCTTAAACGGTCTGCAGCCTGTCAAACCTTGCAGGCGCAATTCTTAAACCCCTCACTGGGGCTATCGGGCGTCTTGCAACAAGTCATGATTAATCATTGAGCCATCAATCAGCGCTTTGGTTTGTTACCTAGAGGGTAATGCCCAGGGTTTTGGTTGTAATGTAATGCGCAAGCCTTTACAATTTTTAATAATCAATCCGGGGCAGCTCACCATGAATTCAATCCGTAAAAACGCAATGGTCGTGAGCCTGCTTGCAGCCGCTTTACTCAGTACCGGCACCACGGTGTATGCGCAACAAGGTTACGATACCAATACGGGCGATCAACACGGTGTGGACACCTCTGGTGATGTCAAATATGACAATAGCTGTAACTCGCACCGTGAAGCAGCCTGTGGCCTGACCACCGACTCGGTTCCAAACCCCACGCCCGCCTTTGCCTACTCAGCACTGGGTGTGGCTGGGCTGATGTATGGTCTGACCGTTATTCGCAGACGCCGCTCGAAATCAGCTGTTTGATAGCCCACCGATCCGTGGCAGCGCTGACCGCGCTATGGATAGCCGCGCTTACCAGCTTGTATCTGTTGTCTGAGGCCAACCTGACATGGTTTGCCTTGTTTATATTCATGTTTGTTGCGTTTGAGAACAGGCAGCTATTGCTATCGAACAAAACTGCGATATCCACTGGGGCATGGTGCCTGTTGCTGGTGCTGGTGCTATTGCCTCATGAGTTGCTTGACTACCTGGCCCTGGCCTTGTGCTGCCTGGCGCTGGCGCAGGCCGGCAAGCGCCTGTCGGCGCCAGTGATGCAACATCAGTTCTTTGCGCTCTTCGTGTGGTTTGTGGCGGAGATGGTTTTCCAGGCGATGTCACTTGCGGGGGTACAGTGGGGCGGTCTGACGCAACTGTTCGCTCAATTGATCGCAGGTGCGTTGACGCAGATGGGCTTGCCTGACATTCATGTACAACGCAATGTGGTGCAGTCGGGCGGGTTTTCAACCATTGTTCTGTTTAGCTGCTTAGGCTTTCGTGATCTGATTCTGATTGCGCTCGGCTATCGGATCGTCGCCGTGACCGTACCTGATTACGATACGCGGTCGATCAAACCCTTTGTCCTGATTACATGCATCTTTATGGTCATGAATCTAATCCGCATGATCATCAATTCAATTTCGCTGAATACCTATCAGATAGGGCACGGAGCCACTGGTATGGTGATCTTTGATACCTTGAGCATCTTGTCGATCATCCTGCCTTTTGTTATCTGGCCCAAAGGCCGATCATGAGTACAGTTCGGCTTCTTGGTGTATTTATCTTCAGTGCCTTGATCGTTGGTGCCTGCTGGTGGGTGCATATTCGATTTGAAGATCAAAAACAAACAGCCAATCAGAATGAACGGCGCCTCCTGCAATTGCCTTTGAATGGGTTTGAGGTCAGTTTGCATCGATTGGCCAAAACACCGGTCGGCCACTATTACGCACTGGAAAAACCGGGCTGCCCAACGTTTTACCTGATGTCCTTGTCGGACGGACAGGCCGATTTTGAGACGACATTCATCATCCAGCGCAAGCAATCTGCTCAGATTCAAACCGATGCTGTGTACGTTGTGGGAGGCCGTGTGCAGAAACTCAGACCGTCTGCCTGGCAGAGCACACGCCAAAAAGTGAGCAATGTGGTTGTCAAATATCTGGGGCAAAGCCAGTTGATCAATGGCCCTGCCGTCATGTACCCTGATTGGGCAGCGCTGAGATTACCCTCTGACTGTATCCCTATCCACTGACTCCCGATGATTGGTTCGTGATGAGCATCACATACACGTCTTGTTTGTCACGTATGGCAAGATGGATGGTGTTTTGCAGCCTGTCTATCTGCATGGGCTCGCTGTGGGCGCAAACCAAAACCGGTGTATCTGCTGATCCTGTTGTTGTTACGGTCGACAAAACCGCCATCGCAACGGGAGTGCCTCGATTGGGTTTAAATCTCGGAAGCTGGACCTATTGGGGCGCCGAGCAGCTGATGTCCAATGTCCTGAAAAATCCCGGTTTTGAGGGTACCGTGGACCGGTCCATTGTGAATATTCGATGGGCTGAAGGCTTGCAGTTTGAAGACGACGAGGGCTGGCTAGGCGCTGACGATCATTTCTGGGA
>DAITMV010000231.1:0-4164 GCA_036834985.1 Burkholderiaceae bacterium
GGGCGGGGACTTTCCTATGGCGATTTATCACTACAGCAGCGGGGTCATCACACGCTCAAAAAAGGGGGCAGCAGCGAAATCCTCTGGCGCTCGCGGAAGCAGTGCCGGTGATCAGCGGGTTGCCGTTTCTTCTGTGGTCGCTGCGGCTGCATACCGAGCAGGCGAAGACCTTGCTTTGACATGGGACAAAAACCCGTTCACACGCCTCCTTTTGGCAGCCGATCCTGAGAAGGTTTTTCCCGAAAAGGGCGGCGATAAATCCATCGAGATCATGACGCAGTCCGAGACACAGTTTAACTACTCCCGCAAAAAGGGCGTAGCCCATACGGAGATATTTGCACCGGAGGGTGCTCCCTCATGGGTCTATGACCGTGAGTCATTATGGAACAAGGTCGAGAACTCTGAGAAGCGTGTCGATTCCGTTCTCGCACGGCATATCGATGCCGCCCTGCCCGTTGAGCTGGATTTAGATGCCTGCAAGAAGCTGGTAGGTGAGTTCGTGAAGCAGAACTTCACCGACAAGGGCATGATTGCGGATGTGGCCTTCCACGATATGGGAAGCCACAATCCGCACATCCATATCCTGCTCACTACCCGTGAACTGGAAGGCGACGGGTTTGCCGATAAGAAATGCGCCGCCTGGCAGGCCACCTATGCTGCCGGTAACGGCAGGGTGTTAGTGGCCGGAGGCGGGCTTGATGTGCAGCGGGAGACATGGGCGGCAGTCTGCAATAAGGCACTCGAAGATGCAGGCCGCGAGGAACGCATCACTCACCAGAGCCATAAGGCATTAGGCATCGAGAGAAAACCTACCTTCCATATCGGCAAGGACGCATGGTACGCGGAATTGCGTGGGATACGCACTGAGATCATGAGCCGCCTCAAGGATATTCTGGTGCATAATGTCGTTGTGGAAAAGCTGCGTAAGCTGAAGAATAATCTACAGATGAAGCCGCTCTATAAGCTCCCTGCGCTGGATAATGCGCGGGAAGCGTTTAAGCAGGCATTCGACCAGGCTCCCAACCTCTCTTTGTTTCCCCGACCGCCGGATAAGGATCGATGAATTATGCCATACGATAATACCCCCGCAATGCCAGCCACTTTCGAGGAGCTGCGTGCAAAGGACTTTGAGCCTAAAGGCAATAAACTGGAAGTGAGCTGGCCGGAGGCGCAGCCTGTGCTGGATTTTGCGTTTTATCCCTCGAAGGGCAAGTGGCGTATTATTCCGACGCACACCATCCACAGCATTGATGTGGATACCGAGGAAGGTAAGGAGCATCGGATTGTCTTTACCCACTCCCTGGGGCTCGTGCAGGTCATAGGCGATAACCTCGAAGGACTAGCCGAACTTATTTACACGCGGAAGGTAACAAGAATCCATACCGGGCCGCAGGAAGGCGGCGGTAATGTCAAACGTGTAGAGCTGGAATAGGCCAAGCAAGGAACCTGCCCAGAACACTACTCCCCGAGTTCTTTTTCCTGAGCCTTTGTCTGCTCTTGGGTTTTTGCCTGCTCTTTCTGCTGACCATCCTGAGTAGCACGATATTCCTCAAAGCTCGCAGGCAAGCCTAATTCTGCATAGGGGCTCTTGGCAGGTTCGTCGGCTGTTACCTGCCTGCCGAAATAGCCCTCTTCCACCACTTTATGACGGATATCGGTGACGGCTTCGCCGATACCGCTGATAATTGTATCCAGAATACCGCCACTTTTTTCATTGTCTGCCATATATTTCCCTATTCTTTCCTCGTTTTAACTTGCGTTCTTGCAGTAAACTAGCAATGTTTTAACACTCTTACAACCAGTGTTAACAAGGCTCCGTATGGGATTCCTCACGAGAGGCAAAACGAAACAGTTTGTTCAGGCTCCGCCAGTAAAGGACTTTATTCCCTCGCTCGATGCTCCCCTTCTACGCTTTGGCAAAGCCCCCTGGACTATTGGCAATGCCTGTGAAGGCACATTGATTCTGGGTGCGACCGGCAGCGGTAAATCGTCTGGCTCCGGCGCCTATATTGCGAAGTCCTTTCTGCTCTCCGGCATGGGCGGCATGATCCTCTGCGCCAAACCCGATGAGAAAGCCCGCTGGTTACAGTATGCCAAACAGTGCAATAGGGAACATTCCGTCATCGTTATGGACGGCTCTGGTACTGAGCGGTTTAACTTCCTCGATTACTCCCTGCTGCGCGACGGTGATGGCAGCGGCCAGACAATGAACCTCGTCACCCTGTTCATCCAGCTCGCCGAAGCCGCACAGCGCGGCAGGGGTGATGGTGGTGATCCCTTCTGGCGTGATGCCATGAAGGAGCTACTGAGCCATAGCATGGATGCGTTGATTGCCGCCTATGGCAGGGTACGCCTGCACGAGCTGCAAATGTTCATGGAGTCCCTCCCCGTCCCTGATGACACGCGCAAAAGTGGCTTTTGCTACCAGACTATGGCTAAAGCCTATAACGCGCCCATAAAAATGCTGCCCCTGCATGACTGGAAAATCGTTAACAACTATGTTTTTCAAAACATGCGCTACATGTCGGATAAGACACGAAGCGGCGTGATTTCAAGTTTTACGAGCCTTGCACACAGTTTCATCAAAGGTAAAATGCACGAGCTGTTCTGCACCGATAGCACCCTTGTGCCGGAGTTGACGCATGAAGGCGCGATCCTCATCATTGATCTTCCGATCAAGCAATGGGACACCGCAGGTATCCTCGCCGCCCATGTCATGAAATACCTTTTCCAGAAGGCGGCTGAACGGCGCAATGTAACTTCTGCATCGCGTCCCGTGTTCCTCTGGGCGGATGAGTGCCAGTTCTTCCTCAGTGAATACGATAACGAATTCCAAAGCACGGCCAGAAGTGCCAAGGCCTGCTCTGTGTACCTGACCCAGAACCTCTCAGGCATTTACAATACCATCGGCGGCAGGCATCCGGAACATGCCGCTGACGCGCTGCTTGGCAACCTGCGCACCAAAATATTCCACAGCAATGATAACCGCACCACCAATCAGTGGGCTGCCGATATGATCGGTAAAGATGTGCAGATACGCAGCAACTTCTCCAACAGCTGGGGCAAATCGACAAGTGAGAGCCACGGAACGAATCGCAGTTCAGGGACAAGTTCCAGCCGGACAACGAGTAATAGCGGTACGAGCTATTCCTACGGCAGCAACAGCAGCCGTGGAAGCAGCCATAGCCTTACCTTTGGCTCCCAGAGCAATCAGAGTCAGGGCGGTAGCGAAACGATTGATTACCGCCTCCAGCCTTCGTACTTTGCCGAAGCACTGCGCACCGGCGGCAGCAAAAATAGCAATCAGGTCGATGCAGTGATTTTTCAGCCAGGGCAGAGATTCGAGGATACCGGGGAGCATTGGGGCATATGCGCCTTCTTACAAAAATAAAGAATAACCTGTTATTCCGGTTCTGCTGGTTTGTATGCACCCTCCCCCTTGAGCTGCTACGAATCATAGTAATCCTACCTATTGCAATCTGTATCTACGTCCTGACCCTGACGGGCACTATCCAACTCTGGGCGATATTCTGGTTTGTGATACATTTCCAGATTGTTGTCCCTAACGGAGAAAACGCCGGAATATTTGATGAGGTGCCTTTTATGGGCATATTTATATTTCTGGGACTGACGACACATTTCAGACGCGCCTTACGGCGTCTCAATCTTTTTATGCTGACTGCCTTCTGGCGATTACGGCGGCGCAACAAATACCGTCCAGCAAAGCCAATACAGGCCAGCATCTCAACGGCATCCGCAATCGACTTCTCACAAAACCGCAGCCGCATAACCAACCGGCTTTCGCCGGAACTGCAAAGCATGGTCGCCAAACGGGATTAAAAAGCGCGGAACATTCCCCCCTGCCCCATTTTGTACAAACCGCGCCTTCGGCGCGGATAACGACAAGCATTTTTTAGCTTCGTTATTTACACTGATAGTAAGGCGGCAAACTTCGACGCAGGAGCGAGCTGATAGGTTTTTGCTACCCAGTAGGTAGAAAAAATTGGGTGGCTGTATACCCCCTCTAAATGGGGAATTATTCTTGGATATTTGCTCAGTCCTCTCGATTACCCCCACCCCTACTTACTTATATTGCCGAGCTGTGCCGCGTTAGCGGCACATAAACGCCCAATCGCAATCTATGCGCGGCGGCGTGAGCCGCGC
>DAITMV010000232.1:0-4144 GCA_036834985.1 Burkholderiaceae bacterium
TACCCCAGCAGGCCTCGATACGCGCTTCATCCTCATCCCATCCCAGAGTTGCCGATACGCGTAACTGCACCTGATGGCGCGGATCCCACAACAATAACTGCGCACGCGGATCCATCTGCACGTCCTGGACCTTCCCGCTGCGACGGTCGGTGTAAAAAATAAGATGACGGCCTGGGACGCTCACCCCGCGCATCACCACCATCCGTGTTTGGGGCCCTAGGGCGCCCGTCGTGGCGACGGACATCAATCGCCAGGGGTGATGTTTGTCGTGCAAAGCACGCGTTAACTGCTCCCAAATGTGAGCTTCTATGAATTCCGCATCTGGATTAAAGATATCCATTCACTATAACTCCTGAAACTTTCATAATCAGATGCGTACACTTCTTGCTTAGCCAAGTAAAAACAATGTCTGCAAAGGAATTGCCGTGTCCATACACGTCGCACTGAATCACGTAACCCATTACCGTTACGACCGCCCGGTCACACTGTCACCTCAAGTGGTTCGCCTGCGGCCTGCAGCACATAGCCGTACTCGCATTTTGTCATACAGCCTGAAAGTTGAACCCGCTCAACACTTTATCAACTGGCAGCAGGATCCACAGAACAATTATCTGGCGCGTTTGGTCTTCCCGGACAAAACCACGGAGTTCAAGGTTTCGGTCGATCTGGTCGCCGAGATGGCGGTATTTAACCCCTTCGACTTTTTTCTCGAGCCCGTGGCCGAGAACGTGCCATTCCAATATGGTGCAGAAGCGTATGAAGAATTAGCGCCATTCCTCGTTAAAGCGCCCGCTACCCCAGAGTTTACAAAATACGCAGCGTCCATTTCCCGTGAGAAAACCCGCACCATTGATTTTCTGGTGGCGCTGAACCAGCGCCTGAGCCAGGACATCCAATACCTGATCCGCATGGAGCCCGGTGTTCAGACCTCGGAGGAAACTTTAACCAAAGGCTCAGGCTCATGCCGCGACTCTGCCTGGTTGCTGGTGCAGTTGCTGCGCGACTACGGTTTGGCAGCCCGCTTTGTATCGGGCTACCTCATCCAGTTGGCTCCGGACGTTAAATCCATCGATGGTCCCAGTGGCCCAGAAAAAGACTTCACCGACTTGCATGCCTGGGTAGAAGTCTATTTGCCCGGCGCCGGCTGGATCGGCCTGGACCCCACCTCGGGCCTGTTGGCTGGCGAAGGTCACATCCCCCTGGCCTGCTCGCCAGAGCCCTCCAGCGCGGCCCCCATCTCCGGTGCAGTGGACGAGTCAGAGGTCAGCTTTGAACACCACATGCAAGTGCAGCGCATTTTTGAATCACCGCGCATGAGCAAACCCTACTCCGAGGACCAATGGGCGGCAATTGAAGCCATGGGTCATCAAGTAGATGCGGATTTGAATGCCATGGATGTGCGGCTCACGATGGGCGGTGAACCGACCTTTGTGTCTGACACAGACCGTGATGGTGAGGAGTGGAACACCTCGGCCATGGGCCCGACCAAGCGGGGTTATGGTACAGAGCTACTGCAACGCTTGGCCACCAAATATGGAAAGGGTGGGTTTTTCCATTTTGGCCAAGGCAAATGGTACCCGGGCGAGCAACTGCCTCGCTGGGCCTTGTCCCTGTATTGGCGGGCAGACGGGGAACCGATCTGGTCCGACCCCACCCGTTTTGCCGACGAGCGCATTCCACAAGCCAATACGGACAAGGACGCGCAGGTATTTCTCGCGTCACTGACCAAACGCTTGGGCCTGGACCCGCAGTGGATGATTCCCGGCTACGAAGATGTGTTTTATTACTTGTGGCGCGAGCGCAAACTCCCCGCCAACGTGGATCCGTTTGACTCCAAACTCGAAGATCCGCACGCCCGAGCCATGCTGCGCAAGGTGTTTGATCAGGGCTTAAAAAAAGTGGTGGGCTACTGCCTGCCACTTGAGCGTGACCGCCATGGCAAACCCACATGGCGCACCGGCCCGTGGTTTATGCGCGATGAACGCATGTATCTGTTCCCCGGTGAGTCGCCCATGGGTTACCGCTTGCCGCTGGACAGCTTGCCTTGGGTCAGCAAGGCCGAGTACCCGTACCTGAACCCCGTTGATCCATTTTCACAGGAGGCTCAAAAGCCGCTGCTCAGCCGTCAGGAATACGAGGCGCGCCAACGACTCGTGGGTAAAAACCCAAGCACCCGCGACATCGAGCGGCCCTTGCTGGTGCGGCAATCAACCACCGCTGCGAGCGGGGCCGGCGGGCTTGGCCACGCAGGCCATCAGGACGACAACACCGCCTCTGCCGCACCCAGCGATATTGCCCGCACCGCCCTGTGTGTAGAGCCACGCAATGGCATTTTGTATGTCTTTTTACCGCCGCTGGTATATCTGGACGACTACCTTGAACTGCTCAGCGCTGTGGAAGTAACCGCTAAGGAACAGGGCAAATCCATCGTGCTCGAAGGCTACCCGCCACCACGCGATGCGCGCTTAAAAGTACTGGCCATCACCCCCGACCCCGGCGTACTGGAAGTCAATATTCACCCCGCGCACAACTGGGCCGAGCTGGTCGAGAACACCGAGTTTCTGTACGAAGCGGCCCGTCAATCGAGACTATCGACCGAGAAATTCATGGTCGACGGTCGCCACACCGGCACCGGGGGCGGCAATCACTTTGTGCTGGGTGGCGCCACGCCTGCCGACAGCCCGTTTTTGCGTCGCCCCGATGTGCTGGCCAGCCTAATTCGCTTCTGGATCAACCACCCCAGCCTGTCGTATCTGTTTTCCGGATTATTTATTGGCCCCACCAGCCAGGCACCCCGGGTGGACGAAGCCCGCTCCGATCAAATACTCGAACTCGAATTGGCGTTCAAGGAAGTCAAACGCCAGTTTGACCGCAAGGATTGCCCACCGTGGATCATCGACCGCATTTTGCGCAACCTGTTGATCGACGTGACGGGCAACACCCACCGCAGCGAGTTTTGTATCGACAAACTCTACTCGCCTGACGGCCCCACGGGCCGCTTGGGTCTGTTGGAGCTGCGGGCCTTTGAAATGCCGCCTCATGCCCGCATGAGCCTGGCCCAACAACTCTTGCTGCGCTCCCTGCTGGCTGCTTTCTGGAAGACACCCTACGAACGGCCCTTGGTGCGTTGGGGCACTGAACTGCATGACCGGTTCATGTTACCGAGCTTTATCGCCATGGATTTTGAAGGCGTGCTCGACGAACTGGGGCTCATGGGATATGAAATGGATCGACACTGGTTTGACCCACACTTTGAATTCCGCTTCCCGGTGATTGGCGATTTGGCCGTGCAGGGCATGACACTGAACCTGCGCAACGCCTTGGAACCCTGGCACGTGATGGGTGAAGAAGGTGCAGCCGGTGGCAACGTCCGGTATGTAGACTCCTCACTGGAACGACTGGAAATCAAGGTCACCGGCTATGTGGACCAGCGCTATCGGATCACCTGCAACGGGGTAACGGTCCCGTTGCAACCCACCGGCCGGATTGGCGAATATGTCGCAGGCATCCGCTACCGGGCCTGGCAACCCTCTTCGTGCCTGCACCCAACCGTCGGCGTGGACGCCCCCCTGACCTTTGATGTGATCGACACCTGGACACAGCGCAGCTTGGGCGGTGGTCAATACCATGTGGCGCACCCGGGCGGAAGAAATTACGACACGTTCCCGGTCAACGGCTTTGAGGCTGAAAGCCGCCGCTTGTCCCGGTTTTTCCGGATGGGGCATAGTCAGGGGCAACAATCGGCACCTGTTCACAAGAAAAGCCTCGAACATCCGTTTACACTAGACCTGCGTATGATTGAATGACTTTTTTGACGATTGGGTAGGGTTGGGTGAGCAGACCTCTGTACGAAGACATTGATGCCAGGCATTACCTGATGCAACTGGCCGCAGCGGGTCAATCCAAAAGCGCGGCAGGGCCTGCCGTGTTTGATGAAATGTGCAGATCCGATGAGCACAGCCGTGCCCAAAAAACCTGCGAACTGCGCCCGGTATGGGCCGAATTTGCAGACTGGCTGGGCGATGCCCCGCTGGAGTCCACGCTGGACAGACGGGCTTCGGCCGTTGCCAAACAGATCATCACCAATGGCATCACCTACAACGTTTACTCAGACACGCCACAGTCACCCGCCCGCCCCTGGTCG
>DAITMV010000233.1:0-4080 GCA_036834985.1 Burkholderiaceae bacterium
CCTTTGAATGAGCCTATACATAAAAGCCCACTACACATAAAAACGCGATTTTTTATACATATGTTGTTCGGTCCGCATAAAAAAATAGGCTTTTCTATCTCTGTTGTTGGGTAGCAACCTCACAACACTTGAATCGCCTGCATCCCGACCCGGTCGTTACGCCACGGCGGCTCGGTAAGCGTGCCAGGAGGCATGACCCAGAATCGGCCCGGCGAGCAAAAGACCCGCAAAACCGGGCAGCATGGCCGCCACCACAATCAGCGTGATCAGCGCACCCCACAGGATCATGACGGCTGGCTGGTTGAGCACCACGCGTATGCTGGTGATGCCTGCCGTAATGGCATCGGTGCCACGGTCCAGAATCATCGGAATGCTGACCACGCACACCGAAAAAATGAGGCCAGCGAATACGCTGCCCACGGTGGTCCATCCGATGATGAAGTCCAGGTTGCGTGGATCCAGGAGCTTTTGAATGGAACCGGCAAAGTCGGGCATGGGGCCGTTGATCGATAGCGCAAAGACCACCAGTGAGGCTCTGGCCCAGAGCATTTCCAGTACCAGCAAGACCACCCCGAAAATGGCCAAGGTGCCCAGTTGCCGGTCCCAGGCCATGATGGCATCGCTCAAACGTGGCATTTGCTGACGTTCCAGACAATCGCTCACGTAATACAAGCCCATGCACAGTAAGGGGCTCAGCAGTAAAAAGCCGGCTGACAGGGCTAGTAAAAACGCCGGAGCACTTTCAAAAGCGATCAGCAGCGCCCAACCCATGGCAACAAAACAGGCACCAAAAAAAAGTCCAATCAGCGGGGCCTGCAGGAAGTCCCGAGTTCCTTTGAGCAGCCATCGGAACGGATCGGACAGGCGAAGGGGGTGTAGTGCCGGCGGTGGTTTTAAGGCGTGATGGCTGATGGTTTGATTGTCTCTGTCTGAAGGCATGGATGGCTCCTGTCAGCGTGGGTCTGCATCCACCCACATCCCGGGTGTCAGGTCGGACAGTGTATACGGGCCGACGGCTATACGGATCAGCCGCAGGGTTGGGAAGCCCAGCGCCGCTGTCATCCTGCGGACCTGCCGGTTACGCCCTTCACGTATGACCAGCTCAATCCAGCAGGTGGGTATGGCCTGCCGCACCCGGATGGGCGGGTCGCGTTCCCAGAGGGTTGGCGGCGATTCAAGCGCGCGGGCTTGGGCCGGAAGCGTTACGCCGTCATTTAATTGAACGCCTTGGCGTAATCGGGTGAAAAAGGTGTCGTCGGGCTCACCTTCGATCTGCACCCAATAGGTCTTTGACATTTTAAAGCGGGGATCAGCGATACGCGCTTGTAACGGGCCGTCGTTGGTCAGCGTAAAAGCCCTTCGCTATCGGCGTCTAGCCGGCCAGCGACATAGACATCGGGAACGTCGATGAATTCTTTTAAGCCACGCCAACGCCCCTCAGCGGTAAATTGACTCAGTACGCCGTAGGGTTTGTTAAAGCAGATCAAGCGGACTGGCTGGGTTCTTTTCATGGGGGAAAGGGTTCGTAGGGCTTATCGTCAACGAATCAAACCTATTATCCTATGATTGTTCATGAAAAGTTTGAATAGTTGACATTCCTTTGATAGCGGAGCGCTGAGTGGGTAAAGGCAGACTAGAAGCATTTAGTGATGGTGTTTTGGCCATCATCATCACCATCATGGTGCTGGAGATTAAAGTGCCGCATGGTGATTCATGGGCAGCTTTGCAATCACTGGTGCCGGTGTTTTTGTCGTATGTGCTCAGTTTTGTGTATGTGGGTATTTACTGGAATAACCATCACCACATGCTGCATGCCACGCAGAAGGTCACCGGGCCGGTGTTGTGGGCCAATCTGCACTTATTGTTCTGGTTGTCGCTCTTGCCGTTTGCCACCGGCTGGATGGGTGAAAATCACTTTGAAGCGATACCATCGGCCGTGTACGGCGGTGTGTTGTTGATGGCTGCGATGGCCTATTGGATTTTGCAACAAAGCATCATCCGGGCCGAGGGGGCGGCCTCCGTATTAAAGGAGGCCATCGGCGCTGACTGGAAAGGCAAGTTATCACCGCTGTTGTATCTATTGGGGATACTGGCCACAGCCGTATGGCCTGCCGCAGGGCAGGCCTTGTATGTGCTGGTGGCTCTCCTGTGGCTTATTCCGGATCGACGCATCGAGCATGTATTACATCATCACTGATGCTGTTCGATCCCCGTTAAATGGTGGCGGCCAGCCGTACCCCCTGGTTGATGGCGCGGCGTGCATCCAGTTCGGCGGCCACATCGGCACCGCCAATCAGATGCACGTTCACCTGAGCGGCCTGCAGGTCGGCGTACAGTTCGCGTTGCGGCTCTTGCCCGGCGCATACCACCACATGATCCACTTCAATCACTTGGGGTTGACCGGCTACTTTGACGTGCAGGCCGGCGTCGTCAATCCGTTCGTATTCAACACCGTTGATCATGTTGACCTTGCGTTTTTGAAGACCGGCACGGTGAATCCATCCGGTTGTCTTACCCAGCCCTTCACCCACGCGTGATGCTTTGCGTTGCAGCAAATAGACCTTGCGAGCCGACGGTTCAACCGCTTCTTTCGTCAATCCGCCTGCTTGTTCGTAGCTTTGGTCAATGCCCCATTCCTTATTGAATTTGGCGATGTCCTGACTGCCGCTGTGACCGCTGTGGGTCAGGTATTCGCTGACATCAAAACCAATGCCGCCCGCCCCGATGACGGCGACACGTTCACCAACGGGTTTTCCATCCCGCAGCACGTCCAGGTAGCTCAGCGTTTTGCTGTGGTTGATGCCGTCGATGGCGGGCTTGCGCGGCACGATCCCGGTGGCCAGTACCACGTCATCGTAGCCGGCCTCTTTCAATTGCTGGGCGGTGGCGCGGGTGTTCAGTTTGAGGTTGACGCCTGAAAGCTCAATTTGTTTTTTGAAGTAGCGCAGGGTTTCGTAAAACTCTTCCTTGCCCGGTACTTTTTTGGCGATGTTAAATTGCCCGCCGATCTCGCTGGCTGAATCGAACAGGTCCACGGTGTGGCCACGTTCAGCGGCCGTCACGGCAAAGCTCATGCCGGCTGGGCCTGCACCGACGACGGCGATGCGTTTGGGTTGGCTGGCCGGTGCGATGACAATTTCGGTTTCGTGACAGGCGCGGGGGTTGACCAGACAGGAGGTGATTTTGAGGGCGAAGGTTTGATCCAGACAGGCCTGATTGCAACCAATGCAGGTGTTGATTTCATCGGCGCGGTTTTCCGCAGCCTTGTTGACAAACTCGGCGTCGGCCAAAAAGGGGCGTGCCATCGACACCATATCGGCGTGTCCTTGTGCGAGCACTTGCTCTGCCACTTCGGGGGTGTTGATGCGGTTGGTGGTGACCAAGGGAATCTTCACTTTGCCCATGAGCCGTTGTGTGACCCAGGTGAACGCGGCACGCGGCACTTTGGTGGCAATCGTCGGGATACGTGCCTCATGCCAGCCGATGCCGGTGTTGATGATCGTGGCACCTGCCGCCTCAATCGCTTGTCCGAGCTGCACCACTTCATCGAGTGTCGAGCCGCCTTCGACCAGATCGAGCATCGAGAGTCGGTAGATGATAATAAATTCACGGCCTACGCGTTCGCGTACTTGACGGACGATCTCGATCGGCAGGCGGATGCGGTTCTCAAAGCTGCCACCCCATTGGTCTTGGCGATGATTGGTGCGCGCTGCGGTGAACTGATTGATCAAATACCCTTCGGAGCCCATGATTTCGACCCCGTCGTAACCGGCTTGCTGCGCCAGTTGTGCGCAGCGGGCAAAGTCTTCGATGGTTTGCAGAATTTCTTCGTGAGTCAGTTCGCGGGGGGTAAATGGGTTGATCGGCGCCTTGTTGGCGCTGGCGGACACCAGTTCGGGTTGATAGGAGTAGCGGCCCGTGTGCAAGATTTGCATGGCGATTTTGCCGCCTTCGCGGTGAACGGCGTCCGTGACTACTTGGTGATGTTTCGCCTCCTCGGGGGTGGTGAGTTTGGCACCACCCGCGAACACCAAGCCATGATCGTTGGGCGAAATGCCGCCCGTCACAATCAGCCCCACC
>DAITMV010000234.1:0-3955 GCA_036834985.1 Burkholderiaceae bacterium
GCACAGCGACCCGATGGGCGCGCGCAGCTACAAGCCCATCTATCAACCGGCAGCCTTCAGACGGAGAAAGACCGAGCGCCGTGCTGGCAGTCTGCGTGGGTGGGGATGTAAACGAAAACTGACCAAGCGCCATGCGGGCAGCCTGTGTGGGTGGGGGTGTAAACGACAGCAGACCAAGCGCCGATCAGCCCCGGATGCAACCACACCGGGCCGCACAGATCATGCGATAATTCAGACAACATCCTCACACAACCATATTATGAGCATCAAGTCAGACCGCTGGATTCGCCGAATGGCCGAAGAGACCAACATGATCGAGCCATTTGAGCCCGGACAAGTACGTACAGCGGCAGACGGTCACAAAATCGTAAGTTACGGTACCTCAAGCTATGGCTACGATATTCGGTGCGCCGACGAATTCAAGATTTTTACCAACATCAATAGCACCATCGTTGACCCTAAAAATTTTGACGAAAAAAGTTTTGTCGATTTCAAAGGCGACGTGTGCATCATTCCACCGAACTCGTTTGCGTTGGCTCGCACCATGGAATACTTTCGTATTCCGCGTAGCGTATTGACGATTTGTCTTGGGAAAAGTACGTACGCCCGATGCGGTATTATCGTCAACGTCACACCGTTTGAGCCTGAGTGGGAAGGCTACGTCACGCTGGAATTTTCCAACACTACGCCATTGCCGGCCAAGATTTATGCGGGAGAGGGGTGTGCTCAAGTGCTATTTTTTGAAAGCGATGAGGTGTGCGAAACCTCTTATCGTGACCGTGGTGGCAAGTATCAGGGCCAAGTGGGCGTAACGCTCCCCAAAACCTGAGTCTTTACGCGATACAGATCAGGCGGTATGCCCAAATAACTGGGTTTGCGGGCTATGCCCCAGCAGGCGAGCGCCGTGGTCGATGACACTGATTAGCCCATCTGCAGCCGCTACAACTGCCGCGGCATAACAACCTTGAGCCAGGCTTTGCGGTTCGCTTCTGAGGCCGAGCATGATTGCTGAAGCGGTGGCTACCGCTGCACTTGCACCCGATACCGCGCTGATTCTGAACGTACTCGCCGCGTGAGGTCCCACAATCAGGCGCTGGGTCTCTAAAATGAGCATGGCGGCCTCCAGTGTATTTAACACCACACTGCTGACCCCCAGCGTCTGGTGGGACCGCTGCTCACTATTAAACAGCAATAAACCGGTCGCCAGGCCAATGCCTGTAGAGGCAACGTGTAACGCGGTGTTGATGGCGTATAAGGCTGCTTTTGTATGGCTTTGACAGGCAGTACGAGGCGGCACAGCGTCGGCTGCGTTATCAGGCGCTGGACCGGTATTGTTCGGAACGATCACCTGTAAAATGCAATCGGCGGCTTTGTGTAAGGCTTGATTTAACATGATGTCCTGATAGTAAGTGACGTCAAGCCACTGCGGCTTTGGCCTGCTCAAACAAGGCGGAGTCATTGACTAACTGGTCGAGTACAACCGGCCAATCAAGATCAGAGAGTACGGCTTGCTCGTGTTTGACCGTCAGGCAGAGCATTGCAGGTGCGCCGTCGCTCGAAGGACGCAGTCCGAATGTCACCGAATTTATGGACAGGTGGCTCATATCAAAGTTGGCTCGCATCATACCCAACATGGCTTGCGGCAGGCTGGGGTGGTCTGCTGCACACAACTCGACATCAAGCGCCAGAAACGGCATGCCACTGATGCCATCGGTCAGCGCGGATGCAGCAAACACGGTGTTTTTGTACGTAAAGCGTAAAAACTGATCCGTTTGGGCGAGAATCTGAATAGGCAGGATATTCTGCAGGGTCAACAGGCTATGGCGGGCGTCTGCGGAAGGAGACATCTGAGGCGGGCTCACGGGTTTTGTTTTAACCCACATTCAGTGTGTCAATTTACAGATTTGTTCCCTTGGAACCTCGCTTAGCGGCGGCCTGTCACACAACAAATACTTGAATGATGGATAATACGCATCGATTCGATGGAGGGCGCACATGCCATGCGATGAAGCGGCATGCGCCTTTTTTTATTTTTTGCGGGGCCTGTCATGAAATTCCGTTTTCCGATCGTAATTATCGACGAAGATTTTCGTTCAGAAAATACCTCTGGTCTGGGTATCCGGGCATTGGCTGAGGCCATTGAAAAAGAGGGAGTCGAAGTGCTGGGTGTGACCAGTTACGGCGATCTGTCCCAGTTCGCCCAGCAGCAAAGCCGCGCCAGTGCGTTTATCCTGTCGATTGACGACGAAGAATTTACCCCGGGGCCCGATATGGATCCGGCGATCATCAATTTGCGCGCTTTTATCGAAGAAATTCGCTTTAAAAACGCAGATATACCGATTTATCTATATGGTGAGACACGTACGTCACGCCACATCCCGAACGATATTCTGCGAGAGTTGCACGGTTTTATTCACATGTTTGAGGATACGCCGGAGTTTGTGGCGCGTCACATCATTCGTGAATCGAAAAGTTACCTGGAAGGCGTGCAGCCTCCATTCTTCAAAGCGCTGCTCGATTATGCCGAGGACGGTTCTTATTCGTGGCACTGTCCCGGGCACTCTGGGGGCGTGGCGTTTCTTAAGAGTCCGGTAGGTCAGATGTTTCACCAGTTTTTTGGCGAAAACATGCTGCGTGCAGATGTTTGTAATGCCGTAGAAGAATTGGGTCAGTTACTTGATCACACCGGCCCTGTTGCTGCCTCAGAACGCAATGCCGCTCGCATTTTTAACGCCGATCACTGCTTCTTTGTGACCAACGGGACCTCCACCTCCAACAAAATGGTCTGGCATGCCAACGTCGCTCCTGGTGACATCGTGGTGGTAGACCGTAACTGTCACAAATCGATTTTGCATGCGATCACCATGACCGGCGCCATTCCGGTCTTTTTGACGCCCACCCGAAATCATTTGGGCTTGATTGGTCCAATTCCGCTCGAAGAGTTCAAACCCGAGAGTATTCAGAAAAAGATCGATGCTCATCCTTTCGCGAGCAAAGCCACCAACAAAAAGCCACGCATTTTGACGATCACCCAAAGCACCTATGATGGTGTGTTGTATAACGTTGAAATGATTAAAGAAATGCTAGGGTCCGAGATCGATACCTTGCATTTTGATGAGGCGTGGCTGCCCCATGCCTCGTTCCATGAGTTTTATCGGAACATGCATGCGATTGGCAAAGATCGCCCACGCACCAAAGACTCACTGGTGTTCTCGACCCAGTCGACCCACAAATTACTGGCGGGTTTGTCGCAGGCGTCCCAAATCCTCGTGCAGGAGTCAGAAAACCGCAAGTTGGACCGCCATGTGTTTAACGAGGCCTACTTGATGCATACCTCGACCAGCCCGCAGTACGCGATTATTGCGTCCTGTGATGTGGCCGCTGCGATGATGGAGCCCCCCGGCGGCACTGCGCTGGTTGAAGAAAGTATCCTGGAGGCACTGGATTTTCGCCGCGCCATGCGCAAGGTTGATGAGGAGTTTGGTCTGGACTGGTGGTTCAAAGTCTGGGGGCCCGATCAGCTGGCCGATGAAGGCATGGGCGATCGTGAAGAATGGGTCATCAAAGCCGAAGACAATTGGCATGGTTTTGGTAATTTGGCGCCGGGCTTTAACATGCTCGATCCAATTAAATCGACGGTCGTTACGCCCGGGCTGGATGTGTCAGGGCAGTTTGCAGATACAGGCATACCCGCCTCGATTGTGACCAAGTACCTGGCAGAGCACGGCGTTATTGTGGAAAAAACCGGCTTATACTCGTTTTTTATCATGTTCACCATCGGCATTACCAAAGGTCGCTGGAATACCTTGGTGACTGCCCTGCAGCAGTTCAAGGACGATTACGATAAAAACCAGCCGATCTGGCGTGTTCTGCCCGAGTTTTGCAAGCAAAACCCACGGTACGAAAAAGTGGGCTTACGCGATTTGTCTCAGCAAATTCACGATATGTACAAAGC
>DAITMV010000235.1:0-3924 GCA_036834985.1 Burkholderiaceae bacterium
GCCAACCACCCAATTGCCGGTGGACGCGTACTTCGATGAGGCGCTGCACGCGCGAGAACTTTCGCGATTGTTTACAAACGGTCCGGCCTATGTTGGCCACGACCTCTGGGTACCCGAGTCTGGGGATTGGAGGTCGGTTCCGTGGGAAAACGATGGGCGGGTTCTGGTTCGCAATCAGAATGGCATCGAACTGTTGTCCAATGTCTGCCGCCATCGGCAGGCTATCATGCTCAAAGGCCATGGGCACGGCGAACACATTGTCTGCCCCCTGCACCGCTGGACCTACACCATGGACGGCGAACTGGTGGGCGCCCCACACTTCGAAAGCACGCCCTGCAAGCATCTGGAGTCATTCAAACTGCAGAATTGGCGCGGCCTGAACTTCTCAACCCGCATGGATGTATTAAGCGAGCTGAGCAGCGTTCCGTTTATGCAGGAGTTCGACTTTTCCGGTTACATGCTCGACTCAGTGCATGTGAATGAGCTCAATTACAACTGGAAAACGTTCATTGAGGTGTATCTGGAGGACTACCACGTGGACCCATTCCACCCCGGTCTGGGCCAGTTTGTCAGTTGCTCGGATTTACAGTGGTACATGGGTAAACACTGGAGTGTCCAGTCGGTCGGGCTTAAAGCTGGTCTGCGACGCCCCGGCACGCCGGTGTACAACACCTGGCATGAGGCGGTCAAGAAATTCAGTAACGGCCAAGAGCCCAAGTATGGTTCGATCTGGTTCTGCATGTACCCGAATATCATGGTCGAGTGGTATCCCCATGTGCTGGTGGTTTCCACCCTGCATCCTAAAGGGCCACGACACACCACGAATGTGGTCGAGTTCTACTACCCCGAAGAAATCGTGCTGTTTGAGCGCGCATTTATCGAGGCAGAGCAGGCAGCCTACATGGAAACAGCGATCGAAGACGACGAAATCGCCCTTCGGATGGACCAAGGGCGCCAAGCCCTCATGAAAAGAGGCACCAACGAGACCGGACCCTACCAGTCACCGATGGAAGACGGCATGCTACATTTTCATGAATGGTATCGAGAACACATGTCCAATGACCCATCCAGCGCAACAGGCCGTCCATAAACGGGCGCTCGCTTTTACGCCACTCCATTCCTCCTCCCCGGCAGACGACACCTGATGCGATGTGATTAACAACTCACATCGCATCACACAGGCTTGCACAAGCCACTCCACCCCATCAGTCGTCTGAGGTCATGCCCATGGGTCACTACGATATTCCACCGCTGACGGTGGGCTGTCCGCTGTATCGCGCCATTAAAGTAAACTTGTTAAAGGCGCTGGCGGCCGGTGACTGGCGATACGGAGAGTTGATCCCCTCCGAGAAAAAACTCGCACAACGCTTTGGTGTATCCATCGGGACGCTGCGAAAGGCAGTCGATGAGCTCGTCAAAGAACATATCCTGACCCGTCACCAAGGGCTTGGCACTTTTGTCGGACGGCGGCATCAACGTGACTACAAGACCGTCTTTTTCAGGTTCATCTCCCCCACCAACAATCCGACGCTCAAAACACGGCCACAGCCACTGCGCATCGCGCTGGACAGCTATGCAACCGGTATGGCCAACCCGCTGGAACAAAACACCTTGCGGTTAAAGCAGGAGACTCCGGTCATTCGCCTGGAGTTATCCCACTGCATTGATACATCCCTGGCAGCCTATGAGCGGATCACCTTGCCGCGCGGGCTGTTTTGCAGTCTGACCGAAGCGATCGTACGCCACCATGCGGACAATCTGTATCAGCTGTTCGAAGACGCCTTTAATGTCAGCGTACTGAAAGTGCAAGACACGGTGACCTGCCAGCCCATGAGTCCAACCCTGGCGTCCGCCTTCAAGACCAGCAGCAACAGTGCCGTGCTGGTGCAACATCGGGTAGCCTGGTCCCATCATGACTTTCCCGTTGAGTACCGGACGACCTGGATCAACCCACAATGGCTCAATATCGGAATTGACACCCTCGAGTAAGCCAGCAAGGATTAACCCGGGGGGCTACAATAGTCTCCATGCAAGGATTATGGATGTTGGTCGCCTCGCTGATGTTTGCGACCATGAACGCACTGATTAAACTGGCCGCCCCGGATCACAGCCTGGGCGAAATCGTGTTTTTTCGCGGAGTTCCCAGCCTGATTGGTTTAGGCCTGTGGATTGCATGGCATCGGCAAACGCTAATCAACGAGCAAGCCACGCTGCACGTGCGCCGCAATGGCGCCGGCATGTTAGCGATGTGGCTTGGCTTTTACGCGACCAGTCACCTCCCGTTGGCCACTGCCGTTACGCTGGTCTACACCTCCCCCCTGTTTATTGCGGCGTATCTGCTGATATCAGCGGGCGGGCAATCGCGCTTGGGTGAGTGGGCATCCATTGCGCTGGGATTTTGCGGTGTGCTGATGGTACTCAAACCGACGCTCTCTGGCGATCAGTTGATCTATGCCGCGGTGGGTCTGTGCTCGGGCTCGTTTTCAGCAGTGGCCTACCTGCAAGTCAAAGCCTTAGGGCGACAAGGTGAACCGGAATGGCGTACGGTGATGTTTTTCTCGATAGCCGCCAGCCTCACAGGTTTGGTGGGCTTGATGATTGAAAAAGACTTTAGCTGGGTCAATCGGCTGCTGCACGACCCCCACGCAGCGCTGCTGATGACCGGGATCGGATTAACCGGTGCGGGGGGTCAACTGGCCATGACCCGTGCGTTTGGTAAAGGATCCACCTGGTTGTCGGCCGCACTGCAGTATTCGACCATTCTTTTTTCGGCAGGCTGGGGATTTGTCATCTGGGACACGATCCCGGGCGGCTGGGCTTTGCCGGGCATTGCTCTAATCATCACATGCGGCGTATTGTCCTCTATCACGGCAGCGCGTCTTAAAAAACCGATAGACCAATCCGAGGTGTCCGAATGAGCACAACCACGCATCCCCCCCAGGCATCGCTGATCAGCGCCCCTGAGTTGCAGACCCTGCTAAAGCAACCCACGCATCGTATCATGGTGGTCGATTGCCGATTTGACCTGGCCAACCCGCAGGCGGGACGCAGCAGTTTTGAAAAAGGGCATATTCCCGGCGCGGTGTATGCGCATCTGGACGAGGTATTGTCTGGCCCCAAAACCGGGACCAATGGCCGCCACCCCCTGCCCGATCCGCCGGTGTTTGGAGAGTGGATGAATCAGGTTGGCATCCTGCCCACCACCCATGTGATCGCGATGGACGCACAAGGCGGCATGTTTGCCGCCCGGTTATGGTGGCTGCTGCGCTGGATGGGGCATACACAGGTGAGCCTGCTGGATGGCGGCTGGCAACAATGGCACGGCCCGCAGGAGAGCGGCCCGGGCATGCGCCTTGTAACCTCGGTTGCGCATGAACGCACCGCAGGGCACATGCCGACGCTGGGCGTTCAAGCGGTGTTAAACAATCTGGAACAACCCCGGTTTGTATTGATGGACGCCCGTGCCCCGGATCGCTTCGCCGGTCAAAACGAGACCATGGACCCCGTAGGCGGTCACATCCCCGGCGCATTGAATCATTTTTTCAAGAACAATTTGACCGAGCAAGGCTGCTTTAAACCGCCAGTCGAGCTCAAGGCGCAGTTTGAAGCGGTATTGCAGGCGGCGGGCGCATCGGATACCACCGTTGTACATCAGTGTGGATCGGGGGTAACCGCTTGCCACAACGTGTTTGCCATGGCTTTGGCCGGGCTGGGTGTAGCCCCCCTTTACGCAGGCTCGTGGAGCGAATACTGTTCGGACAGCACACGCCCCATGGCGTAACGCGCGCAGTCAAGGGGGCGGTTTGATCCGCCGGACGCTGACGTTAGTGCTGGTGGATGCCGCCGGCCACCAGCGCAACAATGGTGACACCCAAGGCAATCCACATGACTTGTGACAACCCCTCCCGCCAGTGCAAACGACGC
>DAITMV010000236.1:0-3900 GCA_036834985.1 Burkholderiaceae bacterium
AGCTTGATCTTGTCTAGTTAACCCACTTGGTAAATTCATCAATGGATTATCACCAACACTTTTAATCCCCATCCCTACAGGCAATCCCTTGGTAAATCTAGCAGCAGGCAGTACACCAAGCGCAGTTCCAACAGGAAACCCGTACTCAGCACCCTGGCGTACTGCAGCCATGTTTGGATCAAGCACGCTTCCCGCCATCTGATCGGGCGCCGTTCCCACTACCCCGCCAAGAAATCCATACAACTGCGGGAACTGCTGACGCAAATACGATTCGCTTGGGCCTTGCAGCATCTGCGTGCCCATCAGGTTGCGCGGACCATACGCCAAGCTGTTCGCTGGGCGCGGGGCTAGTGCGTTTGTGTAGACGGGCATAGGGTAGTTTTTACCACAGTTTCATAAAATAAAAAATTGTTCGTGGACGCACCGTTTCCGTGACCTTTCGCCGTCGGCCCTACCCGGGGGCGGGTCGGGCGCGGCAGGGCCAGGGGACAGGGCCAGCGGGTAAAGTTATCCACAGGTACTGCACAGGCTGAATAACTTAACATAATGCCCGTCGTATAAAGTAGAGCCGAATCAGACAGGGTTATCAACAGGCCGCGGGGTGACGTCGGTCACGTTGTCCAGCGTCAGCACCCGTGCCTTGGCTGCCTCGAGCGCGTCGATCACGCTAATGCGCTCGTCCCTCACCGTCATGTCAATGCGGTCACCGTAAGTGCGCGGCTTCAGCTTGGACGCGATCCACTTACGCGCATCCACCTGCATCCGCTTCTGCTGCACCCAGGCAGACGCCATAGCGCCCTCTAAACCCTCTGGCATGGGTTCGTCAGACAGTTGCAGTATCTCGTCTGCTAGCTTGTCTGCGCGGTCTTGTACGGCCTTCTCGTAGGCTGCGGTTAGCTTGGGATCCTGCGCCAGCATGGCTTGAAAAACAGTCCAGTTTGGCATATTGTCTTGAGCCAGCACAGTAGACACGCTTTTGCCTGCTGATACCTGGGCAACGATCTCCAGCCAAACTGGATGCTCCGGCGGCCATTTCACCGGCCTGCCCATGATTGCACCGTTTTTTGTAGTCTTTTCAGCCAAAGTCTTCATCATTACCCCTGCGCGTGTGCGTAATTTAACTAAATGTATGCAAAAAGCGCATAACGTTGCCCATTTTGCGCAACCCATTGCCAATTGTGTCGCGTCCAGAATACCTGTGTCGCGTTTAGAACATTCCCGTTTATCACTTTACAAATGCCTTTGTGTCAAACAGCTTTGGCATTTTGCTTGGTGTCGTCATATCCAGGTCGTTGACCATATCCTCAAACCCGCTAGGCCCACCGACCTTAACCAGTTTGCTGTCAGGCCATTGTCGCTTGATCTCGCTGATTTTGCCATCTGCCTGGCGTGCCATGATTATCGCAATCTCTGCCGCCGTCCAGACTTCCCTGTCCGTTGTCCCAGGCCACTGCTGGCAGTAAAGCCGTTTAGAGGCCTCATCTGGCACGATAACGAAAACAGTACCATCTGCCTGCTGGTGCTCAATCTGTCGCAGATTAGGCAGTTTTGATACGTTGTTGGCATTAGCCCAAGCCTCCATCGCGTCATAGGCTTTGCACATACCCTTGACCGCCTTGTCCAGCTTCTGGTCGTTGCGTTCTTCTTGTGCCTGCCAAACCCGCTCCAGTTGCAGCCACACCTTTTCCCGCAGCTCGGTATCCACCAACCAAACCAGCCTATCAATACCCCACTTTGCGTCATGGGTATTCTTACGGTTTGCCAGCTCCACCATGACAGCGTTTTTAAACACCTCAAACTTGTCCGCTGGATATGCTGGCATGGTCGGATGGTTAATCGCCAAAGATTTAAGTTTCTTAGTCACCACTTGGTTCTCCGATTCTGGGCATTAGGCGGAGGTACAAATGGGGAGCGTATCTAAAGATATACGCTCTCCCATTTGTCCCACTCCCGCCAAATCTGTGCCTTTTCCATATTTCTCCCATTTGTCCGCCCATTTGTCCTCCATTTGTCCCATTTGTCCCAAACCCATATTTCCCCCATTTGCGTCAATTGCTCCCATTTGTACCCCATTTGTCCGTAGCCAAATCTGTAAGTTATAAAGCACCCTAAAAGTCGCTATCATTTTGGTCACCATCACTATAAATCGCCCACACAAAAGGATCGAAAACCTCTACCTTTTTGGCGTTCTGAAGGCTCTGCACGCACCTTGTAAACCGCTTCTTGACGCCTGTTTTGTCGGTCTGGGCCGCTTCAAACGCTTGCTGCCACTGCTCAACATGAACCGATTTATTGCGTTTTCCGTCAATTAGCCGCATATCCCCGTGATCTGCAATTGCCTTGTGAAGTGCGTCCAGAGCGATCTTTTGTGTACCGCCAGCACCTGATCTTGATGGCGGTACAGGCTTTGGTTTGTGCTGCTCGTCGATCATTTCCTGGCATTCCCTGACCGCTAAAGAGAAGTTTTCCTCCAGCCCGAGGGCGTTGTCCTGACCTTGATTGATGTTGACCTGGACCATCTCAAAGCCAAATTTAAGGTTGTCCTGGCCGTCCTTGCTCTTACTCAGGGTGATGATTCCGGTCCCTGCCACGCCTTCTTTGCGCTCGGTTTGCTCCAGCTTTACGATCTCAAGTTGACTGTCCAAACTGCCCAGGAGCGAGCTATGGCCCCGCAGACCTTTACTTTGGTCTTTGCCTGAGTGATGCAAAACCATCAAAGCGCAGTTAAGTTTTCGCTGAATCCGTCCACAGTTATGGATGAATGCGCCCATGTCAGCGGCATCATTCTCTTGACCCCCGCCAAATGCCCTGGCTAATGTGTCTATCTGCACCAGGCGCAGCTCTATGCCCGTGCGCTCTATAAGTTCGTTTATGGACTCCATCAGTAGGTTGAAGTCATCTGGGCTGCTGCGCAGGTTAAGCTGGTAGCGGATAACGTATATTTCTGCACCAGGCTTAGTCTGGTGGTTGATCTTGCAAGCGCGGATACGGGCGCCAATGCCGCCCATACCCTCCCCGCAGATGTACAGGACGGCGCCAGGGTTGCATATTTCGTTGCCCATCCACGGCCTGCCGGTGGCTATTGCCTCGGCCATATCGAGCGCGTGAAATGACTTGTATGAGCCAGGTGGTCCAAACAATGCAGAGAAACCCTTGACAGGTAACACGTTCTGGATAATCCATTCAACCTTCTCATCCTTGATGGTGTCCCACGCCTCAATGTTGAGCAGTTGCGGAGTCGGGTTAAAGGCTTCTGATGGCACTGGTTCGGGTTCGGCCACCTTGGGCTGCTGCGTGATTACTGGGGCTTGCCTTGCCAGTTCCGCGAGTTCCTTGCGCGTTCCTTTGGCGTGATACACCCACTCGTAGGCATCATCACCCTCTACCATCAATCCAAGGTCGAGATATCTGATTGACTTGACCACGGGTAACAGATGAGCAATTGCGCGTTTGGCGTAAGATATCCCTGGCTCGTCATTGTCAGGGATTACCACGACATTTGCGCCTGCGAAGTATTGGGTTATCTCAGTAGGCCAACTGCCTGCACCAGTGTGTGAAGTGGTGGCAATGGCGCCGATACTTGTTAATGCGTCCGCGGCCTTCTCGCCTTCCACCAGATAGATGGCGCGGCCTGATTGCTTTGCGTCGATAAGCTCAGGCAAATTGAGGGGAACAATTCTGGTGTCCTTTAACCCCGCTATCCGCTTGCCTTGCGCGTCAACTCTATGGATAGAGTACGTCTTACCCTTTGCGTCATTAGTCTTGTACCGGCGCTTGGTAAAGAGTTCCGTGCCATCCTCTGCGCGGTACACCCATTCCTTTTCCAGTACCTTGTCCTGGTGCTGGGTAAAACTGATCTCCTCACGCTTGGGCGTTGACTGCAATAGGTTGCGTTCCCTT
>DAITMV010000237.1:0-3895 GCA_036834985.1 Burkholderiaceae bacterium
GTCTTTGGGAGGGACGTCCATCCCGGCAAACCATTGCGAGGTTGCGCGGTAAATCACCGGGGTCTTGTGGCGCCAGCAGTGCATAAAGCTGTGATTCAGCTTTTCTGCGTTAAAGAGGCATGCCTTGTCGGCCAGGGTGTCGATGATTTTGTCACAGGCCTCCCAAATCCCCAGACCACCAAACAGGGGCAGCGCTTGAACGTACTTGCCATCGCCCATCACCGGGTTCAGGATGGCGTCGTCTTTCATGCCATTGGCCTTGCAGGTGGAGAAGTCGTCCACACCGTAGGCGGGCGCTGCATGCACGATGCCGGTACCTGTGTCCAGCGTCACATACTCGGCCAAATACACGGGGGAGATGCGCTCGTAGAACGGATGATGAAATTCAATCCCGACCAGTTGGGCCCCTACCGTGGTGCCCACGATATCGCCTTCGAGCTGGTAGCTTTGCAGGCAGGCCTCGACCCGATCTTTGGCCATGATGAGAAAGCCGCGCTCGGTCTCGACCAAAGCATACTCAAACTCAGGATGAATATTCAGCGCCTGGTTGGCAGGGATGGTCCACGGGGTGGTGGTCCAGATCACGGCCCAGCCCGGGTTGTTGCGCTCGGGCTTGGCGCCGAACATCTCAACCGGTACATCAAAGGCGTTGGCAATGGCTTGCAGACCCTCAGCCGTGCGTGGGAAAGGAAACCCCACATCAATGGCCATGTCGATCTTGTCCTTGTATTCCACCTCAGCCTCGGCCAGCGCGGATCCGCAGTCAAAACACCAGTTCACAGGTTTGAGGCCGCGAAACACATAGCCTTTGTCTACGATGGTGCCCAAGGCGCGAATCTCATCCGCCTCATTGCTAAAGTTCATGGTTTTGTAGGGGTTGTCCCAGTCACCCAACACACCCAGCCTCATGAAGTCTTTTTTCTGGCGCTCAATTTGCTCGGACGCGTAGGCGCGACTTTTGGCCTGCACTTCCTGCGTGGGCAGGTGTTTGCCAAACTGCTTTTCGATCTGGATCTCGATGGGCATGCCGTGACAGTCCCAGCCGGGCACGTACACCGCATCCAGCCCCTGCAGCCCGCGTGATTTGACAATCATGTCCTTGAGAATCTTGTTGACGGCATGGCCGATGTGAATGTCACCATTGGCATACGGGGGGCCATCGTGCAGAATGAATTTTTTCTTGCCCTGGCGCGACTGGCGGATAGCCTGGTACAGGCTTTTTTCCTGCCATTGCTGGACCCATTGCGGTTCGCGTTTGGGGAGGTCACCACGCATCGGAAATGGGGTGTCCGCTAAATTCAGGGTGTTTTTGTAGTCCATCCTGGGCAATTCCAATATCAAAACAGTGATGTCGTCAGTAAAGAGCAGGGCGGTGTGACTGCCAGAACGGCGCGCGCCTGGCGCGCATCCTCGTTCATTTGCTCGGTGAGTGCCGCCAGCCCGTCGAATTTAAGTTCGGGCCGAAGGTGTTTAACCACTTCAATGGTCACGGTTTTGCCGTAGGCATCACCTGACCAGTCAAATACAAAGGTTTCCAGCAGTACTTCTCCCGTGCTTTCTACGGTGGGGCGAACCCCCAGGCTGGCCACACCGGGCAAGGGGTGGCTGCCCAGCCCATGAACCCATACGGCCAGAATGCCCGTCAGGGCGCTCTTGTGGCCACCTACTCGCAGGTTCATGGTCGGAAATCCCAGCGTGCGCCCCAGCTTTTTGCCATGGATCACATGGCCTGAATAGGTCAGCGGATGGCCCAGCCCTGCCCGGGCGTGATTCAAGTCGCCCGATTCGAGCGATTGACGCACTTCGGTGCTGGATACGCGATGATTATCCAGCAGTACGCTGGCAATGCGCTCGACGGCGAAACCATACTGTGCCCCCAGCGTGGTGAGCACATCAAAATCACCGCTGCGCTTGTGCCCAAAACGAAAATCGTCACCCACCCACAGATGTTTTGTGTTTAATCCATCAACCAGCGCGGTGCGCACAAACTCCTCAGGGCTTTGTTGCGAGAGTTTTCTGTCAAACGGTGCAATCATGACCTGTTTAACGCCGGCGTTGCGCATCCACGACAGTTTGTCACGCAGCGTCGCAATACGGGCGGGCGCCGCCTGCGGCGCAAAAAACTCGCGTGGGTGGGGCGCAAATGTCATCACGGTGGGCGTTAAGGCCAGCCGCTCTGCGGTCTGGGCCATATGCTCGAACAATGCGCGGTGGCCCAAATGCACCCCATCGAAGTTACCGATGGTAACCGCGCTGGGTTCGCGCAACGGATTGGGGGCAGGCCGACGTAAAATGAGCATGGGCTGTCAAAGCGAGTAGTTAGGGTTAAATCGTTTGCAGTGATCCTGCAAAAGCCTTCAATTATAAGGCTTTACGCAAATGTCGGCAGGGAAGTCTCTGTAAACGGGCAGGCCAATGGTAAACTATTGACTATGCTAGACAATAACACCTCAGATATCCCCTCCCTTGTAGTGCTCATTTCTGGACGTGGTTCCAATTTACACGCGCTTTTGGACCACCCGTCACACGGCCTGGACTATCAAATTGCATGTGTCATCTCGAACCGGCCAGACGCCGCCGGACTGAGCTACGCCAATGCACGGGGCATACCCACCCGCGTGGTCGATCACACCGGGTTTGACGACCGCGAATCGTTCGATGCAGCCTTATTGGCGCATATCGAGTCGTTCAAACCGGCGCTGGTGGTGCTCGCCGGCTTTATGCGGGTGTTGACCGATGGCTTTGTCCGACAGCTTGATGGCCGTCTGCTCAATATCCACCCCTCGCTGCTACCGGCTTTTCCTGGCCTTAAAACCCATGAGAGGGTCATTGATGCCGGCTGCCGCATTCACGGAGCTACCGTGCATTTTGTAACACCGACGCTGGATCATGGTCCTGTGGTGTCTCAGGCGGTCGTGCCTGTGATGCAGACTGATAACCCGCAAACCCTGGCTGCCCGCGTGTTGATGCTGGAGCACCCCCTGTTGACCGGGGCCGTGATTGATTTTTGCAAGCAACGTCTGCGCGTGGACGGCTTGCGTGTACTACGAACTCCCGATGCCACTCCTGCGGTATTGGTTCACCCCGACCTGGCGACCTCATGACTCAACATAAAACTTCAGCGGCCTCGCCGCGCCATTCGAAACCTCGCTCCTCGGGCAAATCATCCGCTAGCCGCACCAGCGCCCCGGAAGTTCGCAAGGGTTTGCATATGCGCTTGGTCGACCATGTCGTGCGACTGATTTCCCAACTGAGTCCGCTGGATGGCCCTGCGGATGTCCGCGCCTCCCAGTATTTCCGTGAACACCCTGCTTTGGGCAGCAAGGACCGTCGCTGGATCGCCGAAGCCGCCTTTGCCTGGTTGCGGTTCAAACCGAGGATCACACACCTTGCCGAATCGGGCGAGGGGCCCGCTCAGCTTCGCTGGGCCCAATTGGCCTTGGTGTTGTCCAATGCCCCGCAAAAAACCTGGATGGTGGGTGCGCCTGAGAACAATGCATGGATTGGTCGGGTGTTGTCGATTGATGCCGCCAACCTGCCGATGGAACAGCAAACCTGTTTGCCGGCCTGGTTGTGGAATCGCCTGGTTCAGGTGATCGGCGAGGAAGAGGCTGAGGCCTTTGCCGCGGCAGTGAACCGTCCAGCGCCGCTTGATATACGGGTCAACCGTATCAAGGCGACCCCCGAGGATGTGATCAAGGTACTCGATCAGGAAGGCATTGAGCACTTGAGTATTCAAGGCTTGCCCGATGGTATCCGTTTGCCGCAAAAACCCATGATTGCCAAGTTACCCGCGTTTACCGACGGGTGGTTTGAGGTGCAAGACGCCGGTAGCCAATGGATTGCAGCGATGGCGGCGCCCCGTCGTGGCGATCTGGTGGTCGACTTTTGTGCC
>DAITMV010000238.1:0-3894 GCA_036834985.1 Burkholderiaceae bacterium
ACGATTTCTTCCATCGGGGGGGAAGGGGCAGGGTGGTGATTGCGAAGGAGGAGTATGAGGCAGCGTACAGAAGACGGGGGAGCTACAAACGTAAAGTCGGATTTATCCAGCGATCGCCAGTAACCGCCGTGGATAAAAATCATCACGGGTGCATCTGGACTGGCGGACAGGACATCCAGCGTTTGGCCCGGTGTCTCTCCAAAGGAGAGATCGAAGGGCCCGGCCAACTGCTGACGCAGGGTGGCGCTGGTCTGAGCCCATCGCGCAAAGATATCGGCGTGATCAGCGATGGACGCTCGGGCGTTGTATTCGGTCTCCAGCCACTGGACGGTAGGCTCGGAGGGCAAGCTGGCATGCATGATGGATCCGGTCACTCAGTAACCTGTGCAGTGTACCTGCCAGCAGACGCCTTGTGCAGAGGCTCAGGGAACGAACATGTGCCTTATTGCAGGGGCGGAGTTTTTTTGGTGGTCTGAACCGGTTTGGCCATTTTGTTGACCATGGCGGAGTCGATATGTTTTGCGCTTTTGATGACGCGTACAACTTTAAGGCGGGTTGCGGTGTCCATGATGTAATCCTCCCAGGGATTATGTGTGTTGGTATATGGTGTAACGGCACAAGCAAAAGCATTCTTGAGAACACGACCCATTTGGGCCGGTAAATTGATGGTTACCGGACAGCCCAAAAAGTTCACAACCGCATCAGTGTGTGCTCATACGCTTTATTTCTAGCTACCTGATCAAATAACGTCCACCTCAAATAGTGGTTGACAGAACAATGAGAGGAGGGCAATCTACGCGCGCAGGATCTTCAAGTATTGAGGGTTTCGGTGAATGTGGGCCCTCAGCGGTACTTCAAAAACTAACTCCCCTTTCTTGGTCTTCCGCATATCAGGCAGTAATCTACAAACGATTAGGAAACACAGAATGGAAACTGGTACCGTTAAATGGTTTAACGACGCTAAAGGCTTCGGGTTTATTACATCCGACGCAGGCGGTGAAGATCTCTTCGCCCACTTCTCTGAAATTCGTTCAGACGGCTTTAAGAGCCTGAAAGAAGGTCAGAAAGTTAGTTTTGAAGTCAAGATGGGCCCCAAGGGTCGTCAAGCAGCGAATATCAAACCCCAGTAATACGGTGATTTGACCCGAATTACTCGGTTAAAACCCCGGTGACGCAAGTCGCCGGGGTTTTTTTACGTCTTGTTACACCGGCGAGCCCCATCTGAAATACACGCTGTGCCGTTGATTGTTTATGCTGTGTTGCTACAGTCAACCGTTGGGGAGGGGCCATGAAACCTGTCAAATCGATTAACAAACCAGCCATCACTTGGGCCCTGGCAGCCACCTTGGCGCTGGGTTTGACGAACCTTGCCCATGCAGAGTTTGATCACAGCGAATGGGACAAGCTGTTAAAAGCCGATGTCGTCGAGATCAATGGTGGTAAAGCGACCCGGGTCAAATACGCCGAGATCAAAAAAACAGAGCCGGCACTCAAGGCATACCTGGACAAGCTGTCCAAAGTGAGCGAAGCGGATTTCAATGCCTGGCCAAAGGCCGAGCAACTGGCGTTTTTGATCAACGCCTACAATGCCTACACGGTTCAGTTGATTCTGACCAAGTACCCGGATTTAAAATCCATCAAGGACTTGGGCAGCGTGTTTTCTTCGCCCTGGAAAAAAGCATTTATCCCGATGTTTGGTAAAACCATCAGCCTGGACAACATTGAACAGGACATGATCCGCGCTGAGGGCCGATACAACGACCCGCGTATCCACTTTGCGGTGGTGTGTGCCTCCATCGGTTGCCCGGCCTTGCGTAATGAAGCCTATACCGCTGCGCGACTCGATGCACAGTTGGATGACTCGGCCAGCCGTTTTTTAAGCGACCGCACCCGCAACCGCTACAGTGTGCCAAACGGCGTGCTGGAGTTGTCGATGATTTTTAAATGGTATGACAAGGACTTTTCACGCGGCTGGAAAGGCTACTCCTCCGTGAATCAGTTTTTGGCCAAGTACGCCAAGCAACTGGCCGACAGCCCGGAGGCTCAGCAAAAAATTGCCGCCATGCAGGTCAAAGCGGAATTTTTGGACTACGACTGGAGTTTGAACGACGCCGGACGTTGATTCAACGTTGCTCATCTGCCAGGCTGATTGTGCCAGGTGGTTAGTGGTGTTCGAGCCAGTGGGTCATGAGGTCGCAACAGGCTTGGGCGTGGGTAAATACGATGTCATGTCCACCGTCAATCAGCTCAAGCGTGGGCGGATGTAGATGCAGGCTGGCCAGGTGTGATAAGGCCTCCTGCAGATTGGCCAACGGGGCCAACACATCATGTATGCCATGCAGGTACAAGACAGGGCGTGCTCGTTCGGCCAGGGTTTTGATCAAGTCACTGCCCCGACTGCTGAGCACCACTTCACGCAGTGATCCTGAATACGACCACCACGTGTGGCGCAGGCTGTCTTTGGCGACCTCGGGCGGTACATCACGTAAAAACAAGGGCATGAGCGGCATCAGATAGGACCGCGTGTGGCACATCAGCCAACAGGTGACCCGTGCAATGGGGGTTTCCAGGGCCATCCAGCGGTTAAACAGGGAGACTGATCCGACTTGCCGCGCCGCTTCGCCCTGGCTGTGGTAGACCGGCATCGATATCAGTATCACATTGCGAATCTGAAAGCCTTGCCGTCCGTTGTAGCGTACTGCCAGATGGGCACACAGCAAGGCGCCCATGGAGTGGCCCACCAGAACAAGTTCATGCAGGGGGCGTTGTTCATGGAGGTGCTGCAAGGTCAGTTGCAGTGCGGTGAGGTGATCCTCGACCGTGTAGGCCAGCCTGGGTTTGGGGCTTTGGCCAAATCCTAGGCAATCGATCAGGATGATGCGGTACTGCGATTGGAGGGCCACAAAGGGCTCAACCCATGATGCCATAGAGCCTGCAATACCGTGAATAAAGACCAGCGCCGGGCGGTGAGCTGATCCCCATTCGCGGTAAAACAGCATCAGTGCCTGTGCCCTGTTGGGGATTGTGTGGCTTGGTGCGCCATTTCCCGAATGCGTTGCACGGTGTCCAGGTCGGCATCCTGATAGGCCTGTTTGCGGAACTCTTCCAGCGGGTCTTGCTCGGCAGCGCTATTGCCGATGTTCCACTCGTACATAAACCGCAAAAACAAGGCGCCGGGGGCTGGCTCTTCGATACGAATGGTCATGCGGCTTTCCGAACACACTGAGCTGGCTTGTACCGTGGTGATCGATTCAGACAGAGCAATCAACTGAACGGTGTCTTTGAGTTTGAATGAACCGTAATCGAGCACTCGGTGCAAGGTGGTGACGGTGTCGCTTTGAATGGCCTGTTCGATCAGGCAACCTTCCAGGCCCAATACAAACGCGGTGGGGGTGTGGGCGCGGGCCACCAGTCCGTCCCACAGCTGGACGCGGGTCAAGGTCTGGATATGAGGCGCTTGCAGATCGTTGATCTGCACCAAATGCTCAAATTTCATACGGTCGATGTTGGGTAAGACACATGGTGGGTGAGGTTAAGGCAATAATTTGCCGCTTTGGCTGCCAAACGCAAAACAATCCATCGACAAAATGCCGTGATTCACATCGCTGTGCAAGAGGGCCGATTGAATGGAGTCGGCTGCCCCAATGGCAAAAAACAACGGCATGAGGTGATCGTCCTGCGGGTGAGCGCGCGTCGCAAAGGGAGCCAGGTAGCGATAATCGAGCAGGGCCAGCAGATCCTGGGCCAGCAGTTGTTGCTCAATCCAGGTGCTAAATGCTTCAACGTAGGGGTATGCGGGAGCATCCACCGGTTGGCCTTCATATTCGGCCAGGTTGTGTGTCAGGCTGCCAGAGCCAATGATCAATACGCCTTGTCGCGACAGTACCTGTAAGG
>DAITMV010000239.1:0-3885 GCA_036834985.1 Burkholderiaceae bacterium
AATTCAGAGAGCCATGCGGGGGCGTTCAGGAGTGGCTCGGTGAGCCCGTCGGTCCATTGGCGGCCATGCGCCGCCGAGCGGGCAGATAAGGCTGAGGGAGTAAGGGACGGTAAAGGCACAACTGGACGCACGTGAGTAAACAGTGCGACCGAGGGTACCGATTACCCTTTAAGCTGGCAAAAAATAACCCCGTTGAGCGATCTCGACGGGGTTAGTTGATGGGGACGGCGCTTACTTGGCTACTTTGGCGGCCAGTACCAAACGCTGCTCCAACTGAGCCTGAGGGATGGCACCTGCAGCACGAGTACCATCTGCAAAAATCACAGTGGGGGTGCCGGTGACATTCAGTTTGCGACCCAGCTCCTGAAGCTGCGTCACCGCTGAATTGCAATCACCATCGCCGGGGGGCATTTTGTTGCGCAGCATCCAGTCATCCCACGCCTTGGATTTATCGGCTGCGCACAGCAACTGCTTGGCCTTGACCAATGAATCAGGCCCCAACACCGGGATCACAAAGGTATAAATCGTAGCGTCGTCGGTATCAAGCAAGGTTTTGCGAAAGCGCTTGCAATAACCGCAATTGGGGTCTTCAAACACAGCCAGTTGGCGAGTGCCCTTGCCCCGTACGGTTTTGAGCGCGATCTCGAGTGGCAAATCCTGAAACTTGATGGCGGTTAATTTACCCAAACGGTCTTCGGTCAGGTTTTCCAGGGTTTTACCATCAAACACACTGCCTGAGAACAAGTACGTCACCTTGGCATCGGTGTACAACAGGTTATTGCCCACCCGCACCTCATACAAACCAAAGTACGGTGACTTAAAAATGCTCTGCACCTTACTACCGGGGCCGATGGTCGACTCCACACTTTTACGGATGCTGTCGCTAAGCTCTTTGGGGACCGGCTGCATCGCCGGTTCATTGGCCTGCGCCGACACCAGGGTCACGCCCGTCAGCCCGAATACGGCCAACGCCGCTGCCACTACAAACTTTTTCATATCGCCTCTACTGAATGTGCTGCTTACCGCATCGCTTGATGAATGAGCCAGCGTTTTACCACAGGCAGCTGGTTGATCAAGCGCATGCCCCGGTTACGTACCCACTGGGTCCCCGGCAACTGCAGACGGAATACATTGTGCAGGGCGTCTGTCATCCAGTGAACTGGCTGGCACGCCGCCTTGCGTCGTCGCTCCCATCGGCGCCACATACTATCGACCAATAAAGAGTCCAAACGTTCACCCTCGGAAGAAATCGCGAGCAACTCATCACGCAAGGTAGCGACATCTTCAAGGCCCAGGTTCAAGCCCTGCCCGGCTAAAGGATGCACCACATGAGCAGCATCCCCCATCAGCACGACACCCTCCCGATACCACTGCGGGGCCACGCCATGCCGCAGCGGGTAGGCAAACAGGCCGCCTATGGGCGTTAACTGCCCGTAAAGACGCGTTAACTCACCGCCAACCGCCTGCTCCATTGTTTGTTGTAAGGCATCATACCCCAAGCGTTTTAGCTGATCAGCCCTCATCAGGGGGAGCGACCACACCATGGACACTTTATTCTCCGGCAAAGGCAGCATGGCCAGCACCGCGTCGTCGGCAAACCACTGGCGGGCTGCGCCCAGGTGATCGCGCTCGCAGGCAAAGGTGGTCACGACGCCCTCGGCGCTGTATTCCTCTACGTCAAAATCCAGCCCTGCCTGGCTGCGAATCAGCGAATTGGCACCATCGGCTGCAATCACAATCGGCGCCCTAACGGTGTCACGATCCAGCACCACCGCCCAGCCATTGGCTTCGCGGGCTAGGCCCACGACCACGGCGTCTTTGCGCTCAATAAAAGGCACAAACTGGATCGCCTCCTCCAGCCCGTCCACAATGCTTTGTTGCTCGACAATCCAGGTCAGCGCGGGCACACCGGCATCAGCGGCATGAAAGTTCAGGAAGCCATCGCGCTCGGAGGGCTTATCGACCAAGGCACGGCCATCGCCCCACACCTCCATGGCGGCGACGGACTGGATGCGATCCTGCGGCATGCTGTTCCAGGCGCGCAGCGATTCGAGCAAGGTTTGGCTTTTTCGCGACAGTGCAAACACCCGCGGGTCCCAAGGCTGATCGTCGGTGGCTACAAAGCGCTCAGCGGGTTTACCTACCAGCAACACCGACTGATGAGCCTCAGACAGCACCAAGGCTGCCGCCAGCCCTACCGGGCCTGCACCTACCACAATCGCATCAAACGTCAGCTCTGCCATTACCCAACCTGTGTTATTTACTACGCGCCATCGTACCTTGAAAGATACGATTTGCGAACTCTATTTATTTTAGGTTATTATTGAGGGCTTCGAGCAGTTGCAAGATGGCTCGAATGTCTGCAAATCAAAATGGCCAAGTAGCTCAGTCGGTAGAGCAGAGGATTGAAAATCCTTGTGTCGGTGGTTCGATTCCGCCCTTGGCCACCATCCGCATAAAAAAATCTCCCATTATAACGCTGGCTGCGAGTTGTCCAATTATCCCTGTTCGATGAATCGGGTTGATCTTAGCGCGAGAACGGAACACGCACACCGTCCGGGGCGTTGACAAAGGCGAATGGATTCAAAAACTGGCGTCGCCAGAAGAGTGCCTGATCGACTTCACTCAAGGCAGCCTCTTCACAGATGGGCCGCCATTTTTGCTCTATAGTCTTTACCTGATGATTAACGATCTGGATGGCCTCTTGTTGATTGAGCAAAAACACTGATGCGGCAGCAATACAGGTCCCTACCTGACTCGTACGCTCTGCGCCATGGATGAGCATGGCTTGGGACGCCTGCTGACCTGATCGCGATTGCGGGCAAATGTCGTAGGCTGGTGTTAAGGCCAGCTGACTTCCATCCCAAAAAGCCGCGTGGTTGCGGGCGTGATCATCCGTGTTACCACACAAGATGTTAAAGACGATACGAGAAAACAGTTCCCGCAAGGTCTCCTTCGGGCGTATGAAGCGGTAACGAATAATCTCCGCCAGTTTTTCATAACTGGCATAGGCTGCCATCATTTCATCGAGCTCGAACATCGTCAGCGCAGATACCATGGCACGCCTTTGCCAATGACCATCAGACCACACCCGGTCAAAGCGCTCAATCAACAAAACATCTTTGCCCAGCGCTCTGCGCAAGTACACTGGTGCCACATGCAACCCCACCTCGTTGGCCAAACGCATGGCAATGAATTCAGCTTTCACCACGCTGTATAAGTCATTCGTCGCAGAAAATTTGGCGATGAACTTACGCTTGGCATCCTCAAGCAACACTTTGGGCCTTGCACCGCCCAAGGAAGTGCCATGCAGCAAAGCCTGATCCAATTCGGGCGATAGTGGCACACCCCGCTCGACTTGCTCGGCTGCCGTCAACAGCGCTTCCAGTGTTGATTGCTGTGTGTGTCTCGGCAGGTACTGAATTGCAGACTCCTGAAAATCCAGCGCACCAACCCTGTCTGAGCCAGAGTCCAACAAATAGGTTAACTCGTCCAATTCAACTAGGTCGGCATCCCCACCCTTCATACCCAATTTGCGATTAATCAACACGCGACGCCCCCATGCATCTGGAGATGCATCGCGAATGCAGCCAGGCATGTTCAACCCCGGTAGTAATTGCTGGATCCCAGGGCGCAGCGGCAACTCTGGAAAGTAGATCGCTATCGCATCTTGACGCGCCAAATAACTGCGACCATAGTTAAATACCAACTGATTGCCTTGCTTAGTGAGCAAGCCTGCAACCACAGGTTCGGTAAAACCGGGCAGCCAGATCCAGACATAGGCTTCTGAATATTTGGTATCTTTCTCAGAAGTCATCTTTCACCGCCTTGGAACTTGTTCTCACGGCTTTAGGCAACAAGGCCATTTTTTCTCGGTGTAATGCC
>DAITMV010000240.1:0-3861 GCA_036834985.1 Burkholderiaceae bacterium
GTGGCGTCGATTCGCCTGCTTTTTGTATGAAGGCGTGTTGCTGTTTGGCGTTATTTTTATTGCTGATTATTTGTTTGACACCATCACTCAAAGCAAACACGCATTGATGCTGCGCCATCAACGCCAACTGTGGTTATTTGCGGTGATCGGTGTTTACTTTGTATGGTTCTGGACACACGGTGGCCAAACCCTGGCCATGAAAACCTGGCATATCAAGCTTCAGGATGAACATGGAGGCCTGGTCAGCCGGTCCAAAGCCGCCGGACGCTATGTGTTGTGCTGGGTGTTGTCGGTGTCTGGGATCGGATGGCTGTGGTCTTTTGTCGATCCAGACCAACAATACCTACAAGACAGGCTGATCAAGACTCGCCTGGTTGATTGCAGACCCCACCTGGCGCAGCGCAAGGGCTAGACGTTCCCAGTCAGCCTCCTGCTTGGGTAGCGCACAACGCATCACGGGCTCTTCCAACGGGAATAGCCGCGTGTTGATGCCTTGCGTTGTCAACGCGGCATGAACTGAGGCGACTCCCGCGCCGGAAAGCCCCAGAAATAAGCCACACGGATGACGCTCCAGATGGGTGCAGGCCCACACATCGAACAACCGTCGCGACGCCTCCGTCAGGCGGGTACGCTGCTGATCTATCCACGGTTGATCGGCCAGCGCCAGACCTGCTGCCCACAGCGCTGGGCCTGAAACCGCCCACGCCCCCATTTCGACCCGCAGAGCTTTGATCACCGGATGAGGTGCGCAGATAAATGCAACCCGCGCACCGCCCAAACCAAAAAACGGGCTGATGGAGCGCAACACAATCATGTGGGCAGATTCCGCATGAGCAGCGCATGAGGGGACTGTCTCGGCGTCAATAAACGCCTCATCGACCACCAGCCACCCGCCTTTTTCGCGGCAGCGGGCAGCCAGTTGACAGACATCCTCCAAAGACATGAGCTGACCGGTGGGGTTGACCGGGCGCCCTATGATTACCACATCGCAGTCGGGGAGTTGTCCGTCCAGCATCCAGTCTGCGGGCCAATCAAGCACCACATGATTGGCGCGACGCAATCGCTCGGACCAGCCCTCAAATGCAGGCTCGGCCAAGACCACCCGCATGCTGCCATACCAGGTTTGAAACAGGCGGGCCAGGGCAGAAATACCCGCCTCCACGCCCGGGACTGGCAGCACATGCCGACATCCATACACCTGCTGGGCGGTTTGAATCAAGGCCATGTCATTGTCAGGAAGTCGGCTCCACAGATCAACCGGCACTGCCGGCACGGGATAGGCCAAAGGCGCCATGGCGACAGTCAGATCCAATTCACTGCGCATACGCTTTAGATATCCACCACTTCCATGTGTACAGGAAAGCCCCACAGACGCTCGACATAACCCATGGTTTTATCCACCTCCTCTTGATTCAGTGGACGGCCACGACGGCGCATGTGGGTCAACGTCAGGGAGCGATCGGTCATGCGGGCGTAAGATGTCACCTGGATATCCGGAACCATGGACTCACGGGAGTATTGATCAGCCAACAAGCTGCGCACACGTCGATACCCTTCGTCGTTGTGAATCGAGTCTACAACCATCTCGGACTCTGACTCGTTATCGGCAATCGCAAACAGACGGAAATCCCGAATCACCTTGGGGGACATAAACTGCCGGATGAAGGACTCATCCTTGAAATTACGCATGGCAAAATCCAGCGCCGCCAGCCAGTCACCCGTACCTGCGATCTCCGGGAACCACTCCTTGTCTTCCGGGGTAGGGTCGATGACCATACGTTTGATATCGCTGAATATGGCAAAGCCAAGGGCATAGGGATTGAGCCCCATGTACGCGCCCTCGGTGGGCAGGGGCTGGTAAACGACGTTGGTGTGGGAGGTCAAAAACTCCAGCATAAAACCCTCACCCACCAAACCTTTGTCGTACAGCCGGTTTAACAAGGTGTAATGCCAAAAACTGGCCCACCCCTCGTTCATGACCTTGGTTTGGGCTTGTGGGTAAAAATACTGGGCCATTTTGCGAACAATGCGCACCAACTCCCGCTCCCAGTTTTTGAGTTTGGGAGCGTCTTTTTCGATGAAATACAGAATGTTTTCCACCGGCTCGGAGGGGTAGTTGTCCTGCTGACGCTCTATCCGGGCCGCTTCAACCGGGGAGACTGTCGCCATGATGCGGTCGTATTGCAGGCGCTTTTCTTCGGCAATCGCCTGCATGCGAGCGCGTACCTTGTCCTCGGGCTCCGCGGAGCGGCGTTTATACCGATCCACCCCAAAACTTTGCAAGGCGTGGGCTGCGTCAAGAACCTCTTCAACCGCGTCAAACCCGTAACGCTCTTCGCAGTCCATCACATAGCGTTTGGCAAAGACGAGGTAGTCCACAATCGCATCGGCCTGCGTCCACTGGCGGAACAGGTAGTTACCCTTAAAAAAGGAATTGTGACCATAACAGGCATGTGCAATCACCAAGGCCTGCATGGTGAGGGTGTTCTCCTCCATCAGGTACGATATGCAAGGGTCACTGTTGATTACCACCTCATAGGCCAGGTTCTGCATGCCCTTTTCGTACAGGTGCTCGTTGCGGGCAAAGGATTTCCCAAAACTCCAGTGTGGATACATGACGGGCATGGCCGCAGAGGAATAGGCATCGAGCATCTGCTCGGCCGAGATCACCTCGATCTGGTTGGGAAACGTGTCGAGCTTGAACTCATTTTTGGCGATGTCGGCAATGACTTGATCGATGGTTTCCAATAAGGGGAAAGTCCATTCATTGCCCTGTCGGTCGAGTCGTTCTGTCATGTGAGGCTCCCGGTGGTTGGCCACTCTTTATCGTCTACGAACCGTAAGCCGCAGCCGTCCCGCGTTTTTCGAACAAGCCTCTGAACACCGGATAAATATCCCGGCGGCTGTAAAGCCGACGCATGGAGAAAAATCCGTCGAAGGTGTTGGCCAGCGTCTCATAAGCCTCCCATAGATCGGATGCCCGATGCATGCCCAGCATGGCTGAGGGCATGGTTTCCACGTACGCGTAGTAACGCACGTAAGGCAGCATGTTTTCGGCCAAGAAAGCGGAGGTCGCCCGCGCATCCCGCTCGGACGCATCGCCGTCAGAGGCTTGCGCTACATACACATTCCACTGGGCAGGAGGATAGCGATCTTTCATGATGTCGTTCATCAGTTGCGCAGCGGGCAGAATTTCCGTGCCGCCTGATTTGGTGCCATAAAAGAAAGTATTCTCGTCCACCTCTTCGGCTTCGTCAGTATGACGGATAAACACCAGATCAACCGATTCATACTTGCGTGTGAGGAACAGGTACAGCAGTGTGTAAAAACGCTTGGCCAAATCTTTTTTGGCCTCGTCCATAGAGGCCGACACGTCCATCAGGCAAAACATGACCGCGTTGGTCGATGGTTCCGGCACCATGACGCGGTGCCGAAACCGCAAGTCAATCTCGTCGAGAAACGGAACGTAAGGGGCCACCGACTGCTTGGTCTTGCTGATTTTCAAGTCGGCCTCTTGCTCCTCATCGAGCAGCGCGGTGACTTTCTTTTTGGCTTTTTTTGAATCGTCTTGATCGTCGTCCTTGTCATCAGACAAATCGACATTGAACATTTCATCGAAGATTCCGCCCATGGCGATACGGCGCGCCAACGAGGCTTTCATGGTGCGAACCACAGACAACGAGGTGGGAGCCCCGGACCGAGTAAAGCCTGCATTTTTGCTTTTCATCAAGCGCACCGTGGAGAGCTCTTTACGCAGCAACTCGGGCAGTTCGAGATCATCGAAATACAGGTTCAAAAACTCTTCGCGCGACAGCACAAAGGTAAAGGCATCCTCACCCGTGCCTTTGCCCGGCTGGTTAC
>DAITMV010000241.1:0-3826 GCA_036834985.1 Burkholderiaceae bacterium
GCACCAGCCGATATGCGTGCGGGCCAAAGGCCTCCGTGGGCAAGCGCATCAGTTGCACCCAATGGGTACGCTCGCCCAGGACCAGACGCGACCGTTCACCAACGGCCACCATGGCCAGATCGTGTTCCTGATGCAGCGAATCATGTGCCAGTGTAAAAGCGTGACTCATCGTTAGTTTCTCCACGCACCTAGGTGCGCATGCATGGCGGGGATCGCTGTGGCGTCGCGCTGCACCGGCTGAGTCAATGCACCGGCAATGGCCAGCAAGGGATCCAGTTGAGCGTTTGTCAGCACAGGCTCAGCGGCGATCTCGGGATGGGCATCCAAAAAGCCGGTGTGTATATCGCCCTCGATAAACGCCGGGTGATTGAGCAGGCGGCGTAAAAAGCCTGCATTGGTTTTGCATCCAAGCAATACGCACTGAGCCAGGGCCCGATCAGCGCGGGCGCGCACTTGCTCACGGCTGTCGCCTGACACGATTATTTTTGCGATCATCGGATCAAAAGCACTGGTCACCGACTGGCCCTGAGCCACACCAGCATCCACCCGAATGCCCTCTCCCTGCGGAAACTTCAACACATGCACCGGGCCGGTTGTCGGCGTGAACCCGGCCGCGGCATCTTCGGCATACAAGCGAAACTCAATCGCATGGCCTGTCGTTTTAATATCTGATTGGCGCAGCAACAGGGGTAAGCCAGCAGCAACTCGCAACTGCTCGCGTACCAGATCCAGCCCGGTGATCGCTTCGGTCACCGGATGTTCCACCTGCAGGCGGGTATTCATCTCCAGAAAATAAAATACGCCAGCGCCATAAATAAATTCAACCGTACCTGCATTTTGATACCCGGCCGCCCGCGCAATACCAGCGGCGGTTTCACAGATACTGGCGCGCAGCGTGTCGCTCAGTGCAGGAGAGGGACTTTCTTCGACGATTTTTTGAAATCGGCGCTGCACGCTACATTCACGCTCATAGACATGCAACACCTGTCCAAAGGCATCGCCCAGCACCTGGACTTCAATGTGGCGAGGTTGCTCGATATACCGCTCAACATACAGACGACCATCACCAAAATAACGCTGGCCTTCGCTGCGCGCACGTTCAATCTCTTGTGTTAAATGCGCCGGGTCGCGAACAATCCTCATCCCTTTGCCGCCACCACCAGCGGCAGGTTTGATCAACAAGGGATATCCAACCGCATGGGCACGCTCAACAAAGGTGGCGGGGTCATCGTCTTCAATCGCAGACGGTGCCACGGGAAATCCATGGCGGGCCACAAACGCACGGGCGCGCACCTTGTCGCCCATCAGATCGATTGCCTCCGGGGTGGGCCCGACAAAACGCATTCCTGCCGCCTGCACCTTACGCGCAAAGTTCGTGTTCTCTGACAAAAAGCCATAGCCTGGATGCACGGCACCCGCCCCAGCCGCCTGAGCAGCCTGCACAATCTGATCGGCATCGAGATAAGCCGCCACCGGCGTTGGGCCATGTATCAGAACGGCCTGATCGGCCAAACGAACCGCAGGGGAATTCGCATCCACAGCGTGATAGACCACAAGCGCTTTTAATCCCATGGCCTGTACGGTGCGAATCACACGCACAGCGATCTCTCCGCGATTGGCCACCAGCACCGAAGAAAAGCCCAAAGGCTCCGTGTCCATCTTGCCCCCCACCTGTCATCTACTTTGTGTTGAATGCATCATTTGTAAGTCAGACTCATTTTTATAACCACCTACAAATGGACTATTCGCGTTTCTTTTGTGGTTGCTATGATTATTTCGTGAGATTTACTCAATACAGGATTTGACACCATGACCACCTCCCACCCAGTCAACGCCAGCGCCGTGTTTGCGGGCTTATCCACTGACGAACAAATGATTCTTGATCAGGCGGACAAATTTGCGCAGGCCGAAATGTATCCCTTGGCCAAACGGATGGACGATGAAGAATGGTGGCCTGAACACATCTTCCGGACGCTGGGCAACAACGGTTATCTGGGGGTGACGGCAGGCCAGCAGTATGGCGGCACCGAGATGGACTTATTCACGGCGGGCCTCGTACTGCAGGGGTTTTCGCGATGGAACCACGCCTTGGCCTTGAGCTGGGTGGCACATGACAACCTGTGTTTGAACAACATCTACCGCAATGCGACGGTGGATGTGTGTCGTAAATATCTGCCCGATTTATGCGCCGGCAAAACCGTGGGCGCCTTGGGATTGACCGAGCCAGGAGCGGGGTCTGATGCCTTGGGTTCGATGCGCACAACAGCGGTTCGCGAGGGTGACCATTATGTGCTTAACGGCTCCAAAATTTACATCACCAACGGACCGATTGCCGATGTCCTGCTGGTCTACGCCAAAACCGACAAGAGTAAAGGTGCACACGGTATTTCAGCGTTTATCGTCGAGAAAAACTTCCCGGGCTTTAAGGTGGCCCAAAAGCTGATCAAGATGGGCTTTCGAGGGAGCCAAACCGCCGAGCTGGTGTTTGAGAATTGCCGCGTGCCCGCCGCCAACCTGGTGGGGCAAGAAAACCAAGGCGTCAAGGTGGTGATGAGTGGCCTGGACCTTGAGCGGGCCATGATTTCTCCGATCTGCCTGGGGATTGCTGAGCGCGCCTTGGCCCTGTCAATTGACTACGCCAAAACACGCCAGCAGTTTAACCAGCCGATTGCGAACTTCCAGATGATCCAATCCAAACTGGCGGATATGTATGTGTGGGTAGAATCGATGCGCGTATTTACCTACCAGGCCTTGCGAGCCGCCAGCGCCATGGAGTCTGACGGAGGCGGTCGTGGCGATATTCACAAAATCACCGCCGCCGCGGTGATGTATGCCGCCGATACGATGAACAAGGTGCTCTCTGAAGCCGTCCAGATACACGGCGGTAATGGCTATATCTGGGAGTCGGAAATCAACCGCTTGTACCGCGCCATCAAGTTATTGGAAATTGGTGCTGGCACAACCGAGGTGCGCAAAATCATCATCAGCAGCGAACTGTTGAAATGAGTACCCTGACCGATGCTCACACGCTGATGCAGTCACTGTGGGATGAACCCACGGTGTACCGCGCCGACGTGTTCAAAGGACAGACCGTATTGGTCAGTGGTGGTGGCAGCGGGATTGGCCGTGCCACCGCCCTGCTCTTTGCCCGCTTGGGTGCACAAGTTGCGATCTGCGGACGCACCCAAGACAAACTCGACGCGGTGGTGCATTTTCTGCACGAAAAAAACTGCCGCGCCATGGCGCATGCCGTCAACATTCGCGAGCCAGAGCAAGTAAGCGGCTTGTTTGATGCGGTGGCGCAGCGATTTGGCATGCCCGATATGGTGATCAACAACGCAGGGGGGCAATTTCCGCAACACGCCATCGACTTTAGCCCCAACGGCTGGAATGCCGTGATCACCAATAACCTGAACGGTACGTGGTTCATGATGCAAGAGGCCGCCAAACGCTGGCGTAACGCCAGGCAGCCGGGCAGCATCGTCAACGTAGTGGCCGTGACTGAGCGTGGCATGCCCGGAGTTGCACACACGGTCGCCGCACGCTCTGGTGTAATCGGTGTAACAAAAACGGTGGCGATCGAGTGGGCCCCGCTGAACATACGAGTCAACTGCATTGCACCGGGGCTGACTGCCAGCGAAGGGTTGTCCGTCTACCCACCAGAAGCGGTGAAGGAGTTTCCCCTGGCCAACCCGATGAAACGGCCCGGCACCGTGATGGAAATTGCCCAAGGCTGTGTGTTTCTGGCGGGCCCGTCGGGGAGTTTCATGACAGGCGACGTACTGACACTCGATGGTGGCGGCAAGTTGTGGGGAGAGCTGTGGAC
>DAITMV010000242.1:0-3824 GCA_036834985.1 Burkholderiaceae bacterium
TGGATTCCTTTGGGTGAGGGGGTGTATCTACACGTGGCTGATGAAGCACTATGAATGGATGGGAGCGCACAGTCTCACCTGAGCCTCAACTCTTCGAACTGCCCTGTTCGGACCTGCATGCCGAGTCTTTTTGAAGGAGGTAGTCATGTAACATATGTATTTCGATTTTTAGATATATGAAACTTCTCCACGTTGGCTGCGGGCCTAAGCGCAGAGCACAAACCACCCGCGGCTTCAACACCGATGCTTGGTCTGAGATCCGGCTGGACATCGATCCATCCGTCTCTCCTGACGTCACCGGCACCATGACCGATATGTCGGCTGTTGCTTCTGGTTCGGTCGACGCTATCTTCTCCTCGCACAACATCGAGCACCTTTACCCGCATGAGGTACCGGTGGCGCTCGCTGAGTTTCTGCGTGTCTTGTCTGACGACGGCTTTGCTGTCATCACCTGCCCAGACCTGAAGTCCGTCTGTGCATTGATTGCCGAGGACAAACTCACCGAGCCGGCCTATACCGCGCCGGCAGGTCCCATCGCACCGCTTGACATCCTCTACGGCCACCGTCCTCCGATGGCGCGGGGCAACCTCTACATGGCGCATCGCTGTGGCTTTACCGAGAAGGTTCTAAGTGGCACCCTGCAGGCCTGTGGGTTTCAGATGGTGGCCACAATGGCGAGGGGGCGCCACCCCTACTTTGACCTGTGGGCGCTGGCCAGCAAATCCGCTCGCAGCGATGACGACATGCGTGCTCTAGCTTCTGCGCATTTTCCGCGCTAGTACGGGTATTTAGCCAGTGACCGCCTGTATTTACTACCACCCCGAGGCCTACACAACGAGTGGGCCCAAGCTGATGGGGCGTAACGCGGCGGGTGAGAGTTTTTTGCGGGGGTTTCTCACTCACAGCCACGCTTCTTCGTTTTGGGCACAAGTGCAGACGGATGCGCACGCCCAGCACTTTGCTGCCAGCATTGCTGCCTTTGGCCGCACCGAGCCGGTTAATTGGGTCTCAAAGGGCAATCTGGGCGCTCTGTCCCAAGCCGGTGTGGTCTATTACCCGGGCCCAGGCATCGGTGAGCATGCGTTTGAGCGCGCCGCTTATGGCCATGCTGCTTGGAGCCTGTGCGGCATCACCCACACCACCTCTTCTGCCGGGGCCATGGACGCACTGGCCGATCTGATCACGTCTCCGGTGCAGCCTTGGGATGCGGTCATTTGCACCTCTACGGCGGTCAAGGACAACGTCACTAGGCTCTTACAGGCTCAGGTGGACTATCTGAAAGACCGACTCGGTATCAGCAAGATCACGCTACCCCAGTTACCAGTCATACCGCTGGGCATCCACACCGCTGACTTTGCGTTCTCAGCCGATCAAAAGGCCGCTGCCCGCGCTGCCCTGGGTGTCTACCCCGACACCTTGGTGGTGCTGTTCATGGGGCGCTTGTCGTTCCATGCCAAGGCACACCCATTGGCGATGTACCAAGCACTTGAAGCTGCTGCCAAGGCGACGGGTAAGTCGGTGGTGCTGGTCGAATGTGGCTGGCATGCCAATGCCTACATCGAGAAAGCCTACGCCGATGCAGCCCGACTGGCTTGCCCCAATGTGCGCGTACTTACTTTGGATGGCCGCAAGGCTGAGGACCGCCAGACCGCCTGGGCGGGGGCCGATGTGTTTTGCTCGCTCTCAGACAACATCCAAGAGACCTTTGGCATCGTGCCGATCGAAGCCATGGCTGCGGGCTTGCCAGTGGTGGTCGCCGACTGGGACGGCTACAAAGACACGGTACGCGATGGGGTAGATGGCTTTCGTATTCCGAGCCTGATGCCCGGCGCTGGGCTGGGCGGTGACTTGGCGCTGCGCCACGCGCTGGAGATAGATACCTACGACATGTACTGCGGCCACACCTGCAGCCTGGTGGCAGTGGATGTGCAGGCTGCCGCCACAGCCTTTGAGAAACTCTTTACCAACCCCGCGCTTCGCCAGCAAATGGGCGAGGCGGGCACGCACCGGGCGAAAGAGGTGTATGACTGGGCGGTGATCATTCCGCAGTACGAAGCGCTGTGGGCAAAGCTGAACGAGATGCGCAACGCGCAGGCCAAAGACCTCAAACCTTTGCCTCACCCCTGGCCGGCGCGGATGGACCCCTTCCATGCTTTTGCCAGTTACCCCACCCACATGCTAACCCCACAGACACGACTGGCCTTGGTGGATGCGGATGCAGACACCGCCATCCAAAGAACGCGAGCCTTCCGAGAGTTAGCGATGGTGAACTTTGCCAAAGTGGTCTTTCCCACCGAAGTTGAGATAGAGGTGTTACTGAGGGCAGCAGCCCATCCCCAGACAGCGCAAGAGCTTGTTAAGGACATCACGCCCGAGCGCCAAGCCTTTGTCTTTAGGTCACTGGCATGGCTCTTGAAACTGGGTGTGCTCAGGGTACTTGCATGAAGATCCTCTTCATCCACCAAAACTTCCCCGGCCAGTTCAAGTTCTTGGCCCCAGCTTTGGTGCAGCAAGGCCACACAGTGGTGGCCATGACCATGCAAAAGATCGAACGCAAGGACTGGCAGGGTGTCCAGCTGGTGCCTTACAGTGCCAGCCGAGGCACCACCGCAGGCGTGCACCCTTGGGTCTCGGACTTTGAGACCAAGACGATTCGCGGCGAGGCGTGCTTCCGGAAGGCGCTCTCTATGAAGGAGCAGGGTTTCACACCCAATTTGATCATCGCCCATCACGGGTGGGGCGAGAGCCTGTTTATCAAAGAGGTTTGGTCCCAAGCCAAGCTGGCCATCTACTGCGAATTCTTCTATCAACCGCAGGGAGCCGATGTGGGCTTTGACCCAGAGTTCCCTGCCCAAGACACAGGTGACGCCTGCCGCTTGCGCCTTAAAAATCTTAACAACTTGCTGCACTTTGAGGCGGCTGATGCGGGGATTTCTCCCACGCATTGGCAGGCGAGCACCTTTCCTGAGCCGTTCAGATCAAAGATCACGGTGGTACACGATGGGATAGACACCCAGGCCGTGGCGCCTAACCCACAGGTCCAGCTCACGTTGAACCAAAGCCCAAGCCAGACCTTGACACTCACCAAAGCCGATGAGGTCATCACCTTTGTGAACCGTAACCTCGAGCCTTATCGGGGTTACCACATCTTCATGCGGGCACTGCCCGAGCTACTCAGGAGGCGCCCCAAGGCACAAGTGCTGATCGTAGGCGGGGATGATGTGAGCTATGGAGCTCGACCCACGATGCAGACCCATGGGGGCACCAAGTGGAGGGACATCTTTGCTCAGGAGGTGCGCCCCCTCATCAGCGATGAAGACTGGGTCCGAGTGCATTTCTTGGGCAACGTGCTTTACCAGCACTTCATCCCGTTGCTTCAACTGAGCACTGTGCACGTTTATCTCACATACCCGTTTGTATTGTCTTGGAGTCTTTTAGAGGCCATGAGCGCAGGCTGCGCCATTGTGGCCAGCAACACGCAGCCGCTGCATGAAGCTATCAGGCACAACGAGACGGGGCGGCTGGTGAACTTCTTCGACCCCACCGAGCTGACCGAAGAGGTTTGCCAGTTGCTAAACCTGCCAGAGGAGCGCGAACGACTAGGAAGAAATGCCCGCGACTTTGCACAGCAAAACTACGACTTAGACAGCGTATGTCTGCCCAAGCAGCTGGCGTGGGTGCAAGCGCTAATCAAATGAAACCAGAACTGACCAAAGTCGACCTCCATCCAGAACTTCAAGAGCTTGCCGCCGAGTCCATCGGCTGGATACCCTTGGGTGAGGGGGTGTACCTACACGTGGCTGATGAGAAAGCCACAGAGATTG
>DAITMV010000243.1:0-3794 GCA_036834985.1 Burkholderiaceae bacterium
CCCTTTGGCATACCCGCCCCAATCCAGTCGGACCGCACGGTTATCACTGTTCAAGCGATGATTCTGGACATGCAGATCGGTCATTTGCGGACGCTGAGCGACCAACTGCTCAATGGCGTTTGGCGTGGGTACGGTTGGTACGTCTTGGCGAGCGTGAAAGCCGTATAAGGCGACCAGTTGGCCAATCGCCGGATTAAACAGTCCATGGCTCAGTATAGAGACGGCGGTGCTGTGGGTAATACAGTCCTCGAGGTCGGGTGACAAGGGGATATCAATCTGACCGTCTGCAATGGCCTGGTTAACGTTCTTGACCTCGCCCTGTGCCCATGGATGCAATTGCCAGTGCCATGTCTCCAACTGTTTAAAAGCTTTGTTCAGTGTGGCGTGGGTGTGGGCTTTTTCTGCGTCTGACCCATCATTCTCAAGTACGGTGATACGGGCAAAGGTGCCAAAAATCGCAATCTCTTCGGTGTGCAGTTGAGCCCCCGCGTGCGCTGAAGACCCAAGGCATGCAGCGACTACGGCCATCCATATGTTTTTGAGACAATGGCTGCTGAGTGATACGGTTGGGTGCAGCATTCGATCAGTGATGAACATGTCGTTTGGGCTTGGACAAGGCCACCCATGAGCCAGTCACGGCCAAAATCAATAAACAGACCGCAAACACGATGGATGCCACCCGACCCCACACCCCGAAAAATCGGCCTTGATGCAAATCAACCAGCCAGTGTTCCATGCTCACAGGCTCGGTTTGGTCAACCGGGTGATCATGCTCATGATCGTGACCTCGATCGGTCGCGTTGGCCGGAATCCCGGTCCAATTCAGGCCATCCCGACTGCACAACAGTCTTGAGCCTTCTGTCCGTAAACACACCCCACGTTGATCCACAGAGGTTCTCAGCACGGTCTGCCCCGGTGCAATTTGATCAAAGGCCTGTGTTTCCACTAGGCGGCCTTGCGCATCAAGCCATACGACTCCTTCATCAAACAGGGCAGCCACAGTGGTATCACTGGTGGGCGTAATGGCGTGCAGTCGATGAAAGGGCAGTTGTATATCCACCTGGTTAATGGTCCAGATGCCAGGTCCTTTGGCCATGATCGAGATATGGTTACTCGCGAGTTGCTGGGGGCCCGGTGCGCCGTATACAGCTTGAACCCAATCGGGGGCGTAGCGATGCGGAAATTGCAGTTCATCGCTTAGTTGCAGCAGCAAACCTGTCACCGCGATCCATATAACGCCTAAGGCTGCGGTGAGCCCACACCAACGATGTGCGGTGCGCAACATGATGCGAATTTTGACGCGACGGGGGATGTGGTGAATAACGTGGTGTGTCATATGCAAGCTGCGTTTGCGTAAAGGCTGGGTAGTGATCGTTTAAGGAATGACGAATGCTGAGGTCTAGTCACCAAACCCTCATGGCTTTTTGATAATTGCCTGACTCATCACCAACACGGCTTTGGCCATGCGATCCATCGAATCAACCGACATGGTAGCACCGGTGATGCCGTCAATACGCTTGCTCAAGTGTTGATCTGCCGCCAGGGCTGCCCCATCGAACTGTTTTAAAAAACTGTTTTGGTGGATTTCCGCACCACGGGCTTCGCGATAGACCAGCACACGCGCGCGTTCAATGTAGGGTATCTTGTCCGTATTGACGACAAACCCCGCGGTGATCGGATATTCCTTACCGATCTCGTCCACGATGAACATCAGCCGCTGGCCTTCTTTCCAGTAACGAAGGCGAGCACCAGGGTATGGGTGTCCTAGCACCTCCTTGATCCGGCTTTGCAAATCGGGGGTTAACCACAACACCTCGGGATTGCCGGGCTTGGCCGTACAGGCATCTTGCAGAAACTGCTCAGCGCTTACATATACCGTGTCGGCATGGGCGACACCCATGACCAGCATGGCCGTTGTGACCGTCACCAGATATCCACGCTTGCACCAACGAACCACGCACGCCTTCATTTGCATCACAGCTTAAAACGAATAACCCAATCCTACATTAAATCGGTCTTTGTTCTTGTCATTGCGATAGCGTTGAACGTCCGCTTTGAGTACCGCACTGCGACTCAAGTACAAACTCGCACCAGCGGTGGCCACATTGTCGGCTGTCAGTGGTGTACGTAATGCGTCGTAACCCGCAGGCATGTCCTTCTGGGTATTAAATCGTTCCAGTCGAACAAACGGTGCCAGACTTAGACCCTGCGGCAAACTGAATTTGTAGGCGGCTTGGAGGTAAGCACCATCGGCACGTTTTGGGATAAATCCTCCCGTAAATCCACCCGCCGGTGAGGCCAGCACATCGTTTAATTCACGGGCCTGATTGATCAATACCTGCGCATACAGGGCGCGAACATCCCAAGGGCCGCTGGTCCACGCCGCATGCATTTCACCCACGCTGATGCGGCCGTTAAGGTTCATGAAATCCAGCGCGGAACTACCACTTTTAAACGCCGTATTGCCCTGCGTCGAGTTGCCGCTCCACACACCCGCACCCACACGTACACCAGGAATTCCTACATAGCGCACCGCACCGTACACTGCCAAATCGCGAGCGTTGGCCAGTTGCCCTTCCTGATGCACGGATGCCAGCGGTGATGCAGGCGACTCCCCTGCATTCCACTTGCTGATATTAAAGCCGGTGGTCACCCCTGCGTCGTAGTAAATGCCGTTCTCCAGTTGGCCGTACACGGCCGCGCCACCTTCACGCCAGGTGGTAGGAATGATTCGGGTTTCCACTTCATTGCGGAACACCCCATAAAAGCGGTCCGGCTCATGTACTTCGTTCAAAAACCCTAGCGGAATCAGGAACAAGCCCGCTTTGGTATTGACGGATTGATTGATCTGATAATCCAGATACAACTGCTCAACCGCCACCTCGCCCCGGTCGTCCTTGGAGGTCACCGCATGCTCGAACTCAAATTCTGTGACAAGTTTTAAGCGATCGTTAAAGCGATGGCCAATCCCCAGCACTGCGCGGTTCACATCAAATTGGGTTCCGGCATTGTTTTTACGGGGACGTGTGTAGGTCACTTCACCGTATCCGAAAATACTGGTTTGTCCGTTGGCCAGCAGGGCTGTTTGAGCCGCCATGCGCGATCCATCTGTTGTGGGAGTGCCTTGGGCCGTGCTGTTATTGGCGAGATCTTCTGCGTTGTTGGCCGCAGGAATTGTCCCGGCCGATGGTGCGCCAGTCCGGGACGCGCTCACGGTTTCCTGTTGTGAAGCAACAGCCTCCACTTTTTGATTGACCTGCTCGGTCTGTTGCCGAATGGTCTCCAGCTGCTGTTTAAGTAATTGCAGTTGTTGTTCCATTTGCTGCAATTGAGCGCGCAGGGCCGCCTCATCGGCATGGGATAGTGCAGGTGTCAGCAAGCCCATGCTCAAGGCAATCGCAGCACAGAGTGGTTTTTGGGTCAGAGTCATGGTTGGAACCGTTCAACAAAGAGTTGGATTAATTGCCAGGCTTGTAGCCATCGGTGAGGGTTTGTAAAAATTCGACAACCAAATCAATTTCAGCGTCATTGAGCGCCGGGGCATCGCCAGGTTGTCGGTTATAGGGAACTTCGGTCACATTCACATTGCCTTGGTACTGGGCGGGCAAGTCATTGAATTTTTGACCGTTTGGGTACCACAGTTCCGGGTTGGTATCGCGCGTCACATAAAACTTCACGACATCCCGTAAGGTTTTAAACACTCCGTTGTGGAAATAGGGTGCGGTAATGGCGATATTTCTCAAACTCGGCACCTTAAAAGCGCCGCAGTATTTGCTGGCGGTTAGGTCGTTACG
>DAITMV010000244.1:0-3791 GCA_036834985.1 Burkholderiaceae bacterium
GCACTCTTGAGACGGTCCAGAACCGCTTTCTGAGCCCCCCGGGTTGTTAGCTGACGGGCGTGGGTATAGGCAGGTTCGGTCATGCCCAGCTCGAAGCAGGCCTCGATCATGGTGACTTGAATCATAGGTGATGGCTTGGTGTTGGTGGCCTCGTAGGCTTCCAGCACCTTTTTCATCTGATCATATGCTTTATCTGGCCCAGCATCTTTGATGACTTTTTTGATATTGATCAGCATTTTACCGATCTCTAGATCTTCCGAGTGAATCGACTGGCGCATTTTCATCGCAATACGCTCTGCATCATCCGGACGACCCTCTGCCACGTACACACTGGCCAGGTTCACAAAATCATCCACCCGGGCCATATTGCTGCCCTGTGTACGGTCAATCACCTTGTGCAAATATTGTTTCAGGCGGGCCGGATCGTTGATTCGGATCGACAGGTCTGCCAATTTACGCAAGCGCTGTGTATTGTTCAAACCAGCCGCACCAATTTTCTCAAGAACATCCAGGGCGTCCGTCGGTTTGTTCAACTCCCACAGTACATCGGCCAGCAAATCCTTGGCTGCTAGAAACTCCGGGCGTTCGCGGGTCACGATATCCAGCTCGGCTTGTGCCTGCAGGTATTCATTTCGTTTGCAAAAAATGCGGGCCAGGCTCATGTTCATCCAAGGGGCAGGGCGCTCGATCAGCATTTCCTTGATCAATTGCTCCGCTTCAGTTGTGTTGCCCGCACCCACAAGCGCCTGAATCTGTAGTTTGAAAATATCGGTGTTGTATTGCGGAAATTTTTGTTTCAAAGGCTCAACAACCGACAAGGCACTGTTGAACTCCTTGTGATGGATGGTCTTGAACAGGGGAGCCAGTGCATTTTTCTTGGCAAATAATCGGATGACACGGTCAGACAGTTGTGAGGCAGTGAACGGTTTGATCAGGTAATCATCGGGTTCCAGTTCCACCACCCCCATGACGTTGTTGTAACTGCGCTCGCCGGTGATCATCATGAAAGCGGTATGCCATGGCAAGCGGTGGGTGGTTTTAAGTTCTTCGAGCAGTTGCTGACCCGTTCTTTGGTCGTCGAGCAAAAATTCGCAGACAATCAGGTCCGGGTCGTTGGCTTCCAGGTTGCGGTAGACGTCCGCCGTTGAGGCAGCAAAGCGAATGCTTTGTGCACCGAGCATGGATAACTGGTCCTGCAAGGCTCGTCGCGTGGCCAGAGCGTTGTCAATGATCAAGGCTGATTTACCAACCAAAGGTTGGGAGTTGCTGATGTCTTCCTGAATCTTGGCTCGCACGTTGTTCGGCCTTGACTGGGGGAATGCTTTTTCCACGACATCCCAAGCTGATGGAGTGTTGCTCATTGACTCGTCCATAAAATAAAAAACCCGCAGCTACATTATCGCTGCGGGTCTGGACTATTTAATCCGCCGGTAAAGAGGAGGATTAGTACCTAATTGTATGCATGCCCTTTATAGGGGGAGGCTTGAATGCAGGGTGTTGATCGTCCCTGTCGGATCGTTGCTGGCCAAAGTAGACAGCGCAGAGGACAGTGGGGTGGTCAACATCTCGGGAGGTCCGCCAGCTACAGCGCTGGTCAGCGGTGCGCCTGCTGACAGTACGGGCGCCAAGGCGGTATCCAGCGGTGTGCCGGTCGGCTGGCTGTTTGTGTTCAACCCTGTCGCACCGGTGCCCAAGGCATTGAACACAGGAGTTAGCGCAGCATCCAGCGGTGTGCCGGTTGGGCCTGTTGATCCGCCTGAGCCACCGGTGCCACCACCTGCACCCGCCAACGCATCCATCACCGGGGTAATCACGGTGTCCAGCGGCGTGCCGGTTGGGCCTGTTGTGCCGCCTGAACCACCACCCATACTCGGCAACGCATGCATCACGGGGGTGATGACTGCATCCAGCGGTGTACCGGTAGGGCCTGTTGAGCCACCAGAGCCGCCGCCCGCACCTGCACCTGCCAACGCATCCATCACTGGGGTAATGACTGCATCCAGTGGTGTGCCGGTTGGGCCACCGGAGCCACCGCTACCGCCACCTGAACCTGATTGAGGCTGTCCACCCAGTAATTCACCAACGGTCAACAAGAAACCAGACGGGTCTGAGGCCGAGTTATCCACCAAGGCCTGGCCGAGGGTATGTACAGCGCCAGCCAGAGCGTCCACACCGGAGCCCAAACCGTCAGTCGCAGGCGCCAGTGGAGACAAGGTAGAGCCTTGAGCGGTCAGGTCAGTCAATCCATTTGAAACATTTGACAGTGTGCCTGACAGTCCGTTTGCGGAGTTATCCGAATTGGTACCAATAATGTGTGCCAGCAGCCCGGCTGTCAGCGGGGACAGTGGGCTGTGGTCGTTGGCCAGTACGTTGCCCAAGGATGCAACACCCTTGGCAGCGCCACTGCTTGAACCATCGCTACCGTAACCCACCGTTTGGCCGGCCGGTTGCAGGATACCTGCCAGAGGCGTTGAGGAGCCGCCGGTTGAAAGACCGTCAGAAATTGAATTTAACGCACCTACCAGACCAGGGTCGCGGTGAGCTGGGCCAGGTTGGGATTGACCCACAACGTTCGCCAGCAGGAATGGAACACCGGTGTGGAAAGGCAAGGCGCCGGGGCTAGGTAACCCAGGCAGGCCAGGCAATCCGGCAGGGCCGGCGGCGGCTGGTTGAACCGATGCGGTGCCTACAGGCGATGAGGCCACTCCGTTGCTGACCATCAGCAGTGGATCCATCAGGGCTGAGGTGACTGCCGTAGCCGGTGCCAGCGGAGTCTGTGCAATGCCGGTGTTTAATGCGTCCAAAGCGCCGACCACGCCATTGGCATGAGTCGCAGTACCCGTGTCGGTCCCAGTATTGGTGCCGGTATTGGTACCTGTCGACGTACCGGTGTTGGTGCCTGTCGACGTGCCCGTGTTGGTGCCGGTACCCGTACCTGTCAATGTACCAGTTCCAGTGCCGGTCAATGTGCCGGTTCCGGTGCCGGTGTTGGTACCCGTGCTTGTGCCGGTTGACGTTCCCGTCGACGTGCCGGTTGACGTACCACTTGATGTGCCCGTGCTGGTACCTGTCGATGTGCCTGTGCTGGTCCCTGTCGATGTACCGCTTGACGTACCCGTGCTGGTCCCGGTCAATGTGCCAGTGCTGTTGCCAGTCGAGGTGCCCGTGCTTGTGGACGTTCCATTACCGGTGCCTGTACCCGTGCTACCACTTTCGGTGGTGTTATTGCCGCCATCACCGTTGTTCGACGAATTGGCTGCGACCAGCAAGGCGCCAGCGCCCAGTGCTGCAGCCGGTCCGCCCGCTACGCTGCCCAACAGGCCACCTGCTGCCATTCCTCCAAACAGGCCGGAAACGGGTGCAGTGCCGTCTTTGTTCAACGTGGCTGAGTTGATTTGGTCATCAATTTCGTACAAGCCCACTCCGTCTGTCAGGGCGGTCACAACCACGCGGTCGGCCACCTCTGCAGTACCCTCAGCTTTAGAAATTTCTGCCACAGCCCCGGGAGCCAGTTTGGCAAAAGTGCTGTTTTGAGCAGCACTGCGCGCAGGAAAATCTATCACTGCATTGCCGTTGCTGTTTGTGATCTTGTCGCCCCAACGAACGGCATCCCCGTTGTTTAAGGTGACGGTCTGCCCTCCGCGAACAACGCTCAGGGGAGCTTCGGTTGTTCTTACTGTACCGGCGATGTCTGCACTGAGTCCCTCTGCGTTACCCAGCGTCTGAACGGCGCCCAGATCAGCCATTCCTTCTTGTGCCATAGTGCCCTCGATAAGTTAATAGTGCTTTGG
>DAITMV010000245.1:0-3784 GCA_036834985.1 Burkholderiaceae bacterium
ATCGACTGTACAGGGCACGGTCCAGCATACTCGAGTCGTTTGAGGTACCCAGAATAATTGACCTACTGACATCAACATCCACTTGCACAAATTCGTCCTTAAAATACCTGGAGGAACTCGGCTCAATGGACTGAATCCGCTGGAATATCTAAAGGATGTGATGGATCGACTGCCCACGCAACCATACAGCCAGATCCACGAGCTGCTCCCGCATCACTGGAAACACATCAGTTAATCGAGGTTGACCTGCTTTGGACTTATGATTTTTTACCAGTGGTAGCATTGTTCACTAGAAAAAAATGAAACTCTGTTCCAGTCAAAGTTAGCTTTGTTTGAAATCAAACAAATTATCAAGATGGGTTGGCTTGAGCCTTACACGAGGCTGAGTTTGTCTACAAGAGTAACCCTGGACGCATCACCTTTGTTGAGTCCCCGTAAGTAGCAGACCTACGATCTGCCAGTCGCCAAGGCGGACAACCTGAGGAAAAGCCATGATTTTGATGGTATCTCCAAGAGGTTAGTCCGTTTACCTGTGTAAGCAACCGACGCCTACAGGATGATGATGGCTGGTCGAAATCAACTCCATGAATGCTCACCTTGGCAAAAATGGCTGTCAGCGCCTCAATCACAGCCGATGGTAGTGCCTTGTAGGACCAACCAATGGAAGGAACCAATTCACTACACTCCACTTTTCTCAAGTCATTGCTTCATGGGAACGATGACGGATACCTTTAAGCCGGTTTGCTGAGTTTCGTCCACGAAGTCGAGGCGGATTTCCGCACCAATACGATGGGCAATCGTCAGGACGATGGATAGCCCTAGGCCCGAACCGATCTGCTCGCTGCCCAACGTGCGGTAGAAGGGATCAAAAACCCGATCCCGTTCTGCCAACGGAATGCCAGGCCCGCTATCCTGAAAACGCATCTCGGCTTTCCCTTCCGATATACCTACGGAAAGATCGACTCGCCCACCCACTGGTGTATAGCGAATGGCGTTATCGACCAGATTCTTGACCAGGGCAATCATGTCCAGTTCGCTCGCCCAAACTTCGACGTCTTGCGTGCCTTCGACTCCGATATCGATGTGCTTGGCGTCGGCCAGCGGCATGAGGACTTCGAGCACACGGCGGTAGATGCTCTGGACGGATACCGGTGACTTCGGCGTGTCAGTGGCCGACTGTGCTTTGGCTAAGGTCAGGAGTTGATCCAGCAGGTTACGGCCGCGCTCGATCCCTTGGCGCAAGACTGTCAGTCGTTCACGTGCCAGCCCGGACATGTCCGAATCTGCCAGCCGTTCCGCTTGCAGCGAGAGAGCGGTCAGTGGTGAGCGCAACTCGTGAGCGGCATCCGCCACAAAGCGGCGTTGAGATTCCATAGACTGGCCAACGCGGGCAAGTAATCGGTTGATGGCCACGGCGAACGGGCGTACCTCGAGCGGAAGGTGACGGTCCTCGACGGGGTGCAGTTCTTGCTCGGCCCGGTTGTCGATTTCTTTAGAAAGCGCAGCAATCGGGCGGAACATCTTGCGCACCAAGTCAGCGACAATCAATAGAAGTACCGGCACGAGAATCAGGAAAGGCATCACGGTGCGCATCGCTCCATCGCGGGCGATTTCATTGCGAAAGCCCGCTTCCTGAGCCACGGCGATGCGTTCGCCGTCAGCCGTGGTCTTGACCAGCACGCGGAACGACTCGCTACCGACCTCCAGCGTGTGCAACCCATCAGCCAGTGTAGTCGGCAGGGGAAGTGTGCCGCCTGCATCCACGCTTGCTTCAGATGGATTGGCTTCCCCCAAGCGCTGGACGATCACGCGGGACTCTTCATCGACATCTTTTGGGTGAACATCTGTCGCCGGTGGGGCCGGTGACAGGCGCTGCCGATCCATGAGTTGTGCCACCTGGCGCAGAACGTCATCTTGTAGCTCGTTCGCTTCGTCGAAGGCCGACAGGAAGGAGAATACGCCCGCCACGATGGCAACAACGAGGATAGCCAGTGACAGGGTGAAGGACAGTTTGAGCTGAACTGATTCGTTCAAGCGACTTTTGAGACCATCCATCCGACCCCCCTGACGTTCTTGATGACCTCGCTACTCAGCTTGCGCCGTAACGCATGGATCAGGTATTCGACGGCATTGCTTTCAACCTCCTGTCCCCAGCCATAGATGCGGTCCTCCAGCTCGCTGCGAGACAGGATGGCCCCTGGCCTAACCAACAAGGCTTGCAGCAGAGAGAATTCGCGGTTCGACAGTTGCACTGGGGCGGCACCATTGACGCTAGCCTCTTTTGTAGCTGGATCAAGCGACACAACGCCATTGGTGAGCGCGAGTGATGCGGTGCCACTCTTGCGCCGCAAAACTGCTCGCATCCGGGCCAGTAGTTCTACCATCTGAAAGGGCTTGGACACATAGTCGTCTGCTCCGCCGTCCAAGCCGCGCAGCCGATCATCCAGGCCATCACGCGCCGTAATGATTAGCAAGGGGATCGGGTTGTCCTTGGCTCGGATGCTGGCCAGCACTTCCAGCCCATCTTTGCATGGCAGGCCCAGGTCGAGCAGCACCAGGTCGTAGTGCTGGCAACCCATTGTCATGAGGGCAGTCTGTCCGTCCTTTACCCAGTCGGCGGCGTAGGAGGCGTCCTTTAATGCGCCCTGGATCGCTTCGCCGATCATAGGGTCGTCTTCAACCAACAATACCCGCATTCCCCCTCCTCTTCAAATTGTTCCGCCCTAATTACGGCAACATCGAGACAAGAACCTTATCTTTTAATCTGATGTGGTGATATACGGCAGCTAGTGCATGAATACCTGCCAACCATATGATGACATCACCAAGCAATTTGTGAATCTCGCCCCAATCTGCAAAGTTGGAAAAATAAGTATTCCCAATAAAGGGAAACACGTTAATTCGGATTCCTGCTAATAACGTCAAAGGATAAGATTCGCTTCCCAGAGCAATCAGCGCAGAAATAGGCAGCAAAAGTAGTAAAGTCCACAGCGCAAAATGCGCCAATCGGGACAAGCCAAACATCCATTCCGACATCTGATGGCGCGGTGCACCAGGACGTACTGCAACCCAAATCAAGCGCAAGAATGTAAGCACAAATACAGCGACACCCAAAGATTCATGCCACACGATGTCATTTCGTGTGGCCGGATCGACTCCGCCATCAACTATTCGCCCAAAGTCGCTAGGGCCTAAGACGAACGCGGCGACAACAATAGCGGCCGTAATCCAATGAAAAGCTTTGCTTAATTTGTCATACTGATCAGTATTTTTTCTCATTACTTTTTTCTCAATATTGGCTGGGATGACCTTATTTTCAATGTGTAGTCCGTGCTGCCTGCTGTCTGAACAGCAGGATCGCGGACAGCATGAAGGCTAGCAGCGCGGCCGACGCCGAATAGCGACCCAACGTCCGGCCTCCCGCGCTCAGCGGTATCCTGACAGTTGCCGACCACGGCGCCCAGTGGGCGAGTCAGGCTTTGCCTTTGAGCGTGTCGAAGGTTTTTAGTAGTTCGCCCATTGCAGCTTTACAGTCAACCTGGTTGGGTGTACCGGCACGCAAGGCTGACAACGCCTTGTCGATGGCTTTATCAAGCACGTGCCAATCACCGGCAGCTCGTGGTTTCAACCCGGCTTCGGCCGAGTCCCAGGCCACCTCCAAATCCTTGATGCGCGCCTTGGCTGTCGGCAGATCGCCCTTGTCAACGATGGCGGCCACGTCAGCGACAATGCTGTGAAATGCGGTCAGGTCGCCCAGCTTGGAAGCGGTTTTGCCCGGTAATGT
>DAITMV010000246.1:0-3768 GCA_036834985.1 Burkholderiaceae bacterium
GTACGGTCTGCTAGCTGATTTGCGCCGCGCCTTGAACATTCCGATTGTGATGGTGACCCATGATTTGCATGAAGCCCGTTTGCTGTGTGATCAACTGGTCGTGATGGATGGGGGCGTGATTTTGCAGCAAGGCACGCCGGACCGTATTTATCGCTCTCCCCGCAATGATCGCGTTGCCGATCTGATCGGTATCCAAAACCGGTTTGAGGGGATATGGCGAGGCGCCGATGATCGGGCAGGGTACGCCCAACTGGATTGGATCAGCTCAGCGCCAGTGACTCCGTTTGCCGACCCTCAGGCACAACTGTCTCAAACGGGATCCTTGATGCACGTTGCACGGCTGGTGGTTCGCGACAAGGGATTGATTCCCATGGGTCAACACGTATCGTGGATTATCCACAGTGAAGGCATTTCCCTGCACGCCGATGGCTCCAACGCGGGTACCGATTGGCCCGCCCATATCGTCGAACATCGTCATTTGGGTGAAATCCGCTTGATTCGCCTGCAATTGGTCAATCACCCTCAGGTCCAATTTAAACTCACGCTGACCGGGCGATCCAATATTCCCGTTCAGCCCGGTTCAAGTTGTTATGTAAGGCTTGATCCCTCGTTGATTCACGTGATGCCCAGCAAACCCACCCAGGTTTGAGTGCTCAATTGGCCAACCCCCAAGGCTTAAGTCAGCAAAGGTAAACGCATCGTGACCACCAAGCCGTTGTGGGTGGGTGATGATGTTGAGGTGGTGTTCGAGCGGCGATTGCTCAGTTGGATGTTACCGCCTGCCCGCTCGATGATATCTTTGGTGATCGATAGCCCCAGACCCACGCCGCCCTGACCCCTGTTGCGGGACGTATCCACGCGGGCAAACGGGGCCAGCACCGCCGTCAAGTGTTCCTCCGGAATGCCTGGACCGTTGTCTCGAACGGTCAGCACCACCATGGACGCCGGGCCTTGCGGGTCGTCGTTGGGCACAACGCTTAATTTGATCTTAACCTCGGTCCCCCATTTAAAAGCGTTGTCCAGCACATTGTTGATCGCACGTTTAATGGAGGCCGATGAGCCGGAGACTCGCAGGCCTGTTTGGTCGGTGTGGCAGGTGTAGTGCAAGTTAAATTTAAGGTCCTGCAGGTCGTCCACCAGACTTTCAGTCAACGCGCGAATGTCCACTTGTTGCACCGGCTCTTTGTGGGTGGCATCTCGCAGGTAGTCCAGCACGGCATCTAGCAGTTGCGTCATCTCGTTGACGTCGTCACGTAGTTTGGTCGTTTGTGATTCGTCCATGGGGCTAGCCAGGCGCAGCTTCATGCGGGTCAGCGGCGTGCGAATGTCGTGCGAAATGGCTGCCAGAAACTGCGTACGGTCCCGCAATTGTTTTTGAATATTGTCCTGCATCTGGTTAAGGGTGCTGGCTGCCAGGCGCACTTCCCGAGTCCCTTCGACAGGCATCGGGGGTGAAAAAATGGTGTCGCCCAGCTGTCGCGCTCCCAGCGAGAGTTTTTTCACCGGACGTGTCAGAAGGCTTGCACCAACCCACGCCGCTATCGAGAGCGATACAAATTGCAGCCCAAGGTTAATCAGCAGCCCGCGCACCGGTGGGTGCCGAGGTGGGCGAGGGGGGCGGTTGGGTTGGAATTCTGCAGTGGGTGGCGTTATGCGGGTATCCGTTGCAGAGAGTGTTTGCGCCGCGAGCTGCGGTGGTTTTCGGGCTTCGCGCAGCTCAAAAATGACATAGGCAGTCAGCAGGTGGCTGATCAGCAATGCTGCAATGATTAGCGCATACAGTCGTGAAAATAGCGTGTCAAACAAATGCGCACGGATGCGCGAGGCCAATGCCTTGAGTGTTTTCATGGGCGCACCTGCGAGACATCCAGCATATAACCTTCGCCTCGAACGGTTTTAAGCAAGTGTTGACCACAACCTTCTTCGTCAAGTTTGGCACGCAGACGTGACACCAATAAATCAATGCTGCGATCAAATGCATCCAGCGAGCGGCCGCGGGCCAAGTCCATCAAGACATCACGCGATAGCACGCGCCGCGGGCGCTCCAAAAATACCTTGAGTAAACGAAACTCTGCGTTTGATAGCGGAACGTATGTGCTGGATGGGCTGATCAATTCCCGTGTGGCCAACTGAAGCGTCCAGTTTTCGAATCGTATGGATTCAGGTTCTACCTGATCTCCCGATGGCTGATCTGCGGTCGACGCAGGGATGCTCGTTTGCCCGATACGGCGTAGAACGCTGCGAATGCGGGCCACCAGTTCGCGTGGTTCAAAGGGTTTGATCACGTAGTCGTCTGCCCCCAGTTCCAGCCCTACCACGCGATCCGTTGATTCGCCCTTAGCGGTCAACATGATGATAGGAATATAAGGGCGGGAGGTCTCTGCACGCAGGGATTGGCAAAAACTTAAGCCATTTTCGCCGGGCATCATCACATCGAGAATCATTAAATCGACGTCCCGTTGAGTCAAATAGTGCCTTGCCTCATTCGGATTGGCTGCACCACCAGCACTCATGTCGTACGAGTGCAGGTACTTGACCAGCAGCTCGACAATTTGTGGATCGTCGTCCACTACGAGAATGTGTGCGGGGCGCATGCTCATAGCGACTCAGTTGTTGCCTGTAGGGGCAGGGCGTTTGGCGTCAGGACGCATCATGCGCTTGCCTTGAGGCCCGTGTCCGCCCATGCGGTCCATGTCCTTGGACAACTCGTTGCGTAGTGTGGTGCGTTGGTCTGCACTCAGTGAGTCCCACATGGCCAGCCACATATCCATTTGTTTATCCATCGCTTGCTCATGTTGCTGACGGGTTTGTTTCATCTGGGTAATCATTGCGCGAGGGTCAAAATCTGGTTTGGCCAGTTGCGCTTTGAGGTTTTGCATATGCTCCTGATGCGTACCCATCATCTTATGGTGCATCTCGCGTTCGTTGTTTTGGGCGGCCGTCCAGAGTTTGTCCTGCTCGGGGGTCAGGCTCAATTTGTTCTTTAGGTGGCCAAACATTCCGCCGTGCATGCCTCCCATGTGATGGTCTTGCATCATGCCGCAATCGCCGCCTTTTTTCTCAGGCATGTCAGGCATGGCAAAGGTGTGCACGGCAAACGTCAGGGGCACCAAGGCGGCCGTGACCAGGGCGGATTGTTTAATCCATTGTGTGAATGTAGACATGGTGTGTGTTCCTTGCTGTTCAGTGGGTACAGGATGCATTCTGAACGGGGAATGTAAGCGGGGTTTTTCAGGTTTGTATCAGAATTGTACAAGCGGGGGTTTGTTTTGTTTGCCTCCCCGCCCACCCAGGCCGCCCGCACGGCGCTCGGTCTGTGTCGTTTACCTCCCCACTCACACAGGCCGCCCGCACGGCACTCGGTCTGTTTCCGTCTGAAGGCTGCCGGTTGATAGATGGGCTTAAGCTGCGCGCGCCCATCGGGTCGCTGTGCGACCAATCAACCGGTGCACCCCCATCCGGGACCTCGGCCTGATGGTGCTGTCAGCCTGTGTGAGCGGGGATGTATGTGTCACGATTGTGATGCGCGCGCGACGCGGTGGGGCACAGGTGAGAGACAATCAAGCCGAGCCCCGCGACGACCCCGCACAGGATAGGCGGCCATCCAAAGGATGGCCCAGTGAGCGGCGAAGCTTGAGCGAACGCCCTATCCTGCAGGGCGAAGGAGCGATACCGCCACACACCACAAAGGGGCGAGCGCTGTCTCGAACCAGCTCCCCACAGCACAGCGCTTCTCATCCAACCGAAACATCTCGAACCAGCTCCCCA
>DAITMV010000247.1:0-3763 GCA_036834985.1 Burkholderiaceae bacterium
AAGAGACGGGTGCCTTGGGGGGTGGTGACGATTTGGGTGATTCTTCACCCGCCCCATCACCACGTAGCCAAGCCATGCGTGGTGGTTCGAGTGGTAACGCCGGCGGTGGGATGGGTGGCGGTTCGAGCCGTCCGGCCCCGAGCCTGGCCGATATGGATGACGATATTCCGTTTTAATCCGTACATTCATCCATGACGTTAAATTAAAGCCCGCAGGTGTTGCACCGGCGGGCTTTTTATTGGATTAACGGGTTAAGCCCGGCGCACCCACTTGTTTAAACGGGTCGGCTTTGGCGAACGCCTCTAGCGACTCACACTGGGCAACGATGCGGTCAATGGTTGGAATATCACCCACCGTGATTTTAAAGACTCGCATCACCGCAATAATGCTCGCCAGGCAAATATCTGCCATGCCAGGGGAGTTTCCGTGACAAAAAACACCAGTTTCGGGTTCTGAGGCAAGCCGTTGTTCAACAGCGTGTAAGCCGGTTGTAAACCAATGGATTTGCCAGGCACGCCAGGCGGCATCATCAAATTGAGCATGGCCCACCAGGTATTTTTTAACGCGCGGCGTAATCAAGGGGTGCGTGTCGGCTGCCAACATCAGTGCCAAAGATCTGACCCTGGCTCGGTCGTGGGGGGCTGTGGGTAATAAGGCCGGCTCAGGTTTTAACTCCTCTAAAAATTCGAGGATCGCCAGTGATTGCGTTAACGGGGCATGTCCGGGTTCTATCAGGGCCGGGATGGCACCCATGGGATTGATGTTCAAAAATGCATCGCTGCGGTGCTCACCGGCATCCACGTTCACGATGGTTTCGTGCGCACTCATCCCCTTGAGATTGAATGCGACGCGAACACGGTAAGTGGCGGACGTGCGCCAGAAGGCGAAGAGTTCAAATTCAGGCTGATTGTTCATGTAAAACCTTTGATAGATGTGTGGATAACACTCAAATCACGAGCGGTGGCTCTTGCATCAAGGCCACTTGTTCGCGCAACTCCAGAATGCGGTCTTGCCAATAACGTTGGGTATTAAACCAGGGGAATGCCACCGGGAAGGCCGGGTCGCCCCAGCGTTGCGCCAGCCAGGCGCTGTAGTGAATCAAGCGCAGGGTGCGCAGCGCTTCAATCAAATGCAGTTGGCGGTGATCAAACGCCATGAAAGCTTCGTACGCGTCCACAATGACGCCCAGTTGACGGGTCATGTCCTGTCGGTCGCCTGATAACAGCATCCACAGGTCCTGAATGGCCGGTGCCATGCGTGCATCGTCAAAGTCCACAAAGTGGGGGCCGTGGTCGGTCCACAAAATATTGCCTGGGTGGCAATCGCCGTGGGTTCGAATCAGGGGAGTGTCTCCGGCGCGCTCGTAGCACTGGGCAATGCCTTGTAGCGCCAGGTCGATCACACTGCGCCAAGCGGGCAGTAAGTCGGCTGGAATAAAGTGGTGATCCAACAAATACGCTTTGGCCTCGATACCGAAGGTTTGCAGGTTCAAGGTTGGGCGGTGTTTGAATGCAGCGTTTTGACCCACCGCATGGATCCGTCCCATCAATCGGCCGACCCATTCGAGGGTGTCGTCGCGGTCTAATTCAGGGGCGCGGCCGCCCTGACGTGGAAACAGGGTAAACCGGAAGTCTTTAAACCGGTGAATCGTCCGCCCGTCGCTGTCCTGTATCGGCGGTACAGCGGGGATATCCGCATCGGCCAGCGCTTGGGTAAATTCGTGTTCCTCGGTAATGGCTTGGTCAGACCACCGTCCGGGGCGATAGAACTTGACGACCATCGGTCCAGCATCTTCGATCCCGATCTGATAAACCCGATTCTCGTAACTATTTAATGCCAGCAGTCGCCCGTCGGGCATCAGCCCTGCGCTGTGGACCGCATCCAGAATGGTGTCGGGCGTTAAGCCGGCAAAGGGTTGTTCAGAGGTGGTGGGCGGTGGTGGGTTCATGAATGCATTGTATACACTTGCAGCATGGCACGGGGCGTGGGGGATCACAGGTTCACACGCTAATTTGGGGGTGTTGCCCGCGTGGATTTTTTGTGAGTATCAGGCCTGGTTGGTTTATGTGGGCGCATGTCATGCTGTCGAGAGTATCGGTCAAATCGAAGTTTGCCCTGATTGTGCTGGCGTTTGCTTCATGCCTGATCTTGTCGTCGGTAGAGGCCGACCGGATCATGAACGATACCATGGTGACCACACAAAACACCTACAACAACGATGTGGTGCCATTGCAGCGATTGGGCGAGTTGGGGCTGACCTTGGCACAAGTACGTTTGAGTGCTCAAGATGCCCTGGTGGCGGGTCAGCAAAACCGCAACGAGGATATGCAGCGCTACTTGAAACGGGTGGCGCAGTATCAGGCCAAGGCGTCTTCGAGTGAGAAGGCATTGGCGCCGTTTTTTACCTCCGACGAAGAAAAGCGTTTGTACCAGCAATTTGCGCAGGCCCTTCACGCGTTTAATCCGATGATTCAAAAAATCACGCAACAAATCAGCGATGACTATGTCGACATGGCGGGTGTTGCGATTCTGGATGAGTTGTTCCCGGTGTCCGCCCAATTAACGCAATCGCTCGAGGCATTGCTGGAGCTCAAGAAAAAGCTGGTCCAGCGACGTGTGCAAAACAACCAGGACACGGTGCAAACCACACGCCTGTTTTTGTTGGGGCTGGGTGGTCTTGGACTGCTGGTGATGTCGGGATTTGCATTCGCGGTGGCACGGGGTGTTGTGCTGCCGTTAAGGGAGGCCGTTCGGCATGCACAGACCGTGGCCAGTGGTGATTTGTCGAGCGTGATCGTGGTCAAGGGGAGCGATGAAATTTCCCATTTGCAGGTCAGCTTGAAGGCCATGCAAGAGTCCTTGAAGGCGATGGTGGGGCGTGTTTCTGATCACGCCACCAGTACATCCGATTGTCTGGAGCAGGTGCGCTTGCATACCCAGGATGTGTCTGAGCGGGTGGGCTGTCAGGCGCAGATGGCCCAATCGCTGAGTCAGTCCAGTATCGACATGAAGCAAGAGTGCAGGCAACTGGAGCGGATCGGTACAGAGCTCAGTGAACGGGCGGGTTTGGCCAGCGCACGTTCAGCCCAGTGCGCCCAAGCCATGGCATCGACTCGACAGGATATGGCGCAATTGGCGACCAAAATGCAAACAGCGTCACAGCAGATGACTCAACTGGAGTCAGACATCAAACATGTCTCGGACATTGTTGCGCTGATTCGCGATGTTGCCGAGCAAACTAAACTACTGGCCCTCAATGCTGCGATTGAGTCGGCCCGGGCGGGTGAAAACGGGCGTGGTTTTTCTATTGTGGCGGAGGAGGTCAAGAAGTTGTCTGAAAAGACTGAGGGGGCCACCCGTCAGATCGCGCATAAAATCAATGTCATTCAGCGCGATGCAGCCCAAACAACGCGCAACATGACTGAGGCTGAACAATGTGCGCAGGGCTGTGCAGGGGAGGTGGACGATTTGGGGGCTGAGGTTCAGCAGTTGTCAGACACCGTTAAAGTGACAGCCAGTGAAATGGCCACTATTGCTGGCCGCCTTCACCTGCAGCAACAAGTGACCGAGCAGTTTTCAAATGGCGTCCTGTTGATACAGGGTGATTGCGTCAACAATCAAACCGCAGCCAGTCACATGGCAGCGGCCTGCGAGCAATTGAGCGGTCTGATGGTGAGTTTAAAAAGCACCATAGCAGCCTTCAAAACGCGCTAACGCCAAGGCCAGCGGGGGGCGGCCCCACAAGCTACGAGACATCCGCTAC
>DAITMV010000248.1:0-3738 GCA_036834985.1 Burkholderiaceae bacterium
CCCGTGTACTGGTTGATCAGCATGAAGGCCTCGGCGCTGCGCTGGTTCAGCCCGGCCACTCCCTTGGCCTGTGAGGCATCGGGCAAGTCGATGGTCCACACCTGCTCACCCAGCACACTGACAGTGCGATAAAAGTACTGTTCGGCCGCACCGGCTGGCTTGGCAAAACCAAACAGATGCAACATGGGGCCCTCGTTGCGATGCTCACCCCAGGCGATTAACACCTGCCCAACGGATTGGCCAAAGGACTGGTCCCATGACGTGGTTAATTCGGTAATCATGACTTCACTTTTACAATAACGGGCCTGCTGCGGTGATTATTCAGGTGCCTTGATACGCCCCACCGCGGGGTTGCTCAAACTGCCCAGATACAGCCAGGGACCTACCTCGGACACGGTGGTCACCGGCCCATAGGCCTGCGCACTGTCATCCATCAGGTAATGCCGTAGTTTACCCTGCAAATCAAAGCCCACCGCCTGCGCCTTTAGCTCGGCTTGGGGGCGAGCCCACTCGGGCAAACGGGCCACCAGATTGCGCACCGCAGGGTAGCTGGACATATGATCAAGCAATGGGTTTCGTGGATTGACCAAAGCCACCCAGACATGACCATTGTTGCTCACAGTGATGTTGTCAGGAAACCCCGGCAGGTTGTCCGCCCACACCGCCCGCTGCCCGGCCTGAGATCCCACCACCCATACCTGACTCACCCGGTACGCTGTGGTTTCGTTGACCAGCAGGGATTGCTCATCGGGCATGAGCACCAAACCGTTGGGAAAATACATCTGTCGAGCCACTTTGCGAAGCGCATGGGTTGTCAGATCAATCGCATACACGGCGCCGTTGGGCTGGTGCTCCATGATGTCGTACATCAAGTCATCGATGCTGAATTTACTCGAGGCATCGGTAAAGTAAGCGGTTTTTTCGTCCCGGGTAACCACCACATCATCCACAAACTTCAGCGGTTTGCCTTCAAACGTTTGGGCCAATACAGTGACCTTGCCAGCCGAATCCACCTGCAACAAACCTTTTTTTGCATCGGCCACAATCAGCCGTCCATCGCTCAGGGGGCGCATGCCCAGTGGGCGGCCGCCCGTGTTGGCGATCTCCAGCAATGAACCTGTGTTCGGATTGATGCGCACAATACTGCCATCGGCATATCCCGTATAAAAGCTGCCTGTCGGGTCCGATGCAAGGTATTCTGGTCCGGCACGCACTGTTTGAATAAACAAGCGCTCGGTGTCGGCCAGGGCCTTGTTGCGGGCATAGGGTCCGTCCGTCGTTGAGGGTGCGACAGGAGCCTCCCAACTGGCGGCCGAAATCGGTGGCGTCATTAAATAGAGGTTGGCAACGACTACAATGGCTACGATCAGTACAATGCGTTTTAACATTCGGTTGGCCCTTGTGAAGTGTTCTGGTTCATACCACTGGGGGACTTCTTTTAACATCCAAAGCCATCAACGCGTCGTTCCATACAGGTAGACGCGGTGATACTGCATCAGGCGATTATGCTCGACGAACAAGAAATTAAAACCCTGTTACTGCAAACCGCGGGAAAAAATGCCCAGGCCTTTGCCTCGCTGTACGCTTTGACCGCACCCATCATGCTGGGGATCGCGCAGCGTATTGTGAGCCGTAAAGAGCTGGCCGAGGAAGTCTTACAGGATGTTTTTGTGAAAATCTGGCACCGTGCCTCTCAATTTGATCCGCTGAGCAACCAGCCCATAGGCTGGATTGCGACGATGACGCGCAACCGCGCGCTGGACATTGTGGGCAGTGCCGATGTGTCCCGGGTTCATTCCGTCGATATGAGTGACCAGCACACGGTTGCCATTCTGGATGAGTTACTGGGCGCGGATCACAACCATACCGACCCCGCCAGCCTTGAAGAAACCCGCGCCAGCCATCACGTCCTGCGGCAATGCGTCGAAGGACTGCCTCCCATCGAAAAACAAACCATTGCACTGGCGTTTTTTCATGGCCTTAGCCACCAGGAGCTGGCCGATCATCTGGCCAAGCCGCTGGGCTCGGTAAAAACCTGGGTGCGGCGCGGCATGGCCAACCTCAAACGCTGTGTTAGTGATTGCCAGCAACGGAGTGCGACATGAAGCTGGCCTCGCACCCTCTGCTGGACTCCCTGTGTGGCGAGTATCTGCTCGGTACCTTGCGTGGGCCAGCCCGCCGCCGGTTTGAACGGGCGCTGGCGCAAGAGCCCCTAGTCAAACTGGCCATGAATAACGTGTTGGCGCAGTTCACCCCATCCTACAAACATGCCGTGCAGGTGCAACCCTCTGCCCATGTGTGGAAGCACATCGAACACACCCTGCAACTGAATCCCAACGCAGCGGCGTTGCCCGACACGGCACCCCGCACGGGTTGGCTGGCCATGCTGTGGAAACAATCCTGGGGTATTGCCGTTGGCTTGGCCATGATTGGTCTGTTGATGATTGGCGCCTTCAACATGGCGCCCCAATTCCTGCAGCCGCAGATCATCGTCAGTTCAGTGGTTGAGGGCAAACAGGTGTCGGTGATCTTGTCATCTGCGCGCGGGCCACTGACCTTACATGGACAGCTCGGCGTCCTGGCGCAGGCAGATCAAAGCTACGAGTTGTGGCTGGTGCCTGCCAATGGCTCGGCGCCACAATCGCTGGGTTTGCTGCATACATTGGACATCAGTCCAGTCAAAACCATCGACCTCTTAACCCAGATCCGTGGGGGCGCCAAGCTGGCGGTGTCCATCGAGCCGAAAAGGGGTTCACCGACCGGCGGACCCACCGGCCCGGTGACGGTGCTCAGTACAAGCAGCTGATTTAGACGTATTTGCCTACACATCGCCCAGATCGTTACCCATAATGTGTACATATGTACACTCAAAAACAGGGATGATGATGTTCAAGATTTACAACAACATAGCGCACGGTGAGCGGTTCAATACCCTCACCCACCTTGTCGGTACCTTGCTGGCCATCACCGGCCTGGTCTTTTTACTGATACCGGCCCAACAGCATGGCGACACCGACAAACTCCTTAGCTTTAGCGTCTACGGTGCCTCACTGATCGCGCTGTACCTGTGCTCAACCCTGTACCACGCCACCAACGGCAAGGTAAAAGACGTGTTTCAAAAACTGGACCACGCAGCCATTTACCTCTTGATCGCGGGCAGCTACACGCCATTTGCCTTGGTCACCCTGCGTCAAGAGTGGGGCTGGACCTTCTTTTTTACGGTGTGGGGCCTGGCCTTGTTTGGCATAGCGCAAGAACTCACCTTGGGCAAAAAAACCCGTCTGCTGTCGCTGATTTTATACATCGCGATGGGCTGGCTTGCCGTTTTTGACCTCAAACCATTGATTGCCGCGCTGCCCGGCGAAGGGCTGATGTGGCTCATTGCGGGCGGCCTGCTCTACAGCGCCGGGGTCTACTGGTATGTGAATGACGACAAAATCCGGCACGGACACGGTATCTGGCACGCCTTCGTGTTGGGCGGAAGCGTCAGCCAGTACCTGTGTATTGCCTACTTTGTTGCGTAAGGCGTCATCACGCGTAGTGCAGGCGGTTGTTATGGCTTAAATAGTCGTGCAGCACACGTCCATACGGCAAGGTGATGTCGGCGACAAAGTGCACCGAACCGACGATTTTGCGGACCGGTAAATCAGCCACAGGTGCGTTGACATGCGGAATCAGATGCAAACGCGCCGGGCTGTACCAAGCCCCCTTGACCGTGACCTGCTCCAGGTTATACGC
>DAITMV010000249.1:0-3717 GCA_036834985.1 Burkholderiaceae bacterium
TTGCTAGGTGTGGGGAATGTGGGGTTCTGGTTGCCTGCGATTGGCATGTTATGGGTGGGGGCCTTGATGTTCTCTGCGATTGGTTTGTGCGTGAATGCCAGAGCACCGGGCTACGACTTTTTCATGTTTTATTTCACGCTGGCGATTACACCGATGACATTTTTATCGGGCGCATTTTTCCCGAGAAGCCAGTTGCCGGACTGGCTGGGGGCGATTGCTCATGTCCTGCCATTGTCCGTGTTGGTGGATGGTGTTCGGGCCATTTTTAACGCGCAATGGCTGCAGGCGATGCAACAAGCCGCGATATTGCTGGTCTATACCGCTGTGGCTGTTTGGGTGGCCTTGATCTGGAGCAGGAAGCGATTTAGCGATGCATAACCATGTGATTGCGTGGATATCCACAGCGCCCGACATGGAAACGGCGCAACGACTGGCCCATGGATTGTTGGAGCAGGGGCTGGTGGCTTGCGTGACCATGACGCCCGGGGCTGTCTCAATGTATCAATGGCAGGGGCGTGTCGAAACCTCCTCTGAAGTCTTGCTGGTGATCAAGTCGATCACCGAACACAGCGAGTTGATCAAACAGTGGTGGAACCGTATGCATCCATACGATGTGCCCGAGTTAATTGCATTGCCGGTGACGGATGGTTTGCCGGCGTATCTCTCGTGGGTTAAGGAGAATTCAAGTGGGCTGTAAATCTGTGTTGGTGGCGCGGCGGTTGATCGCATCTTGTGGTGTGGCCCTTCTTATGGCGCTGGGACTGGCGGTCGGGATGGCTCCAGGCGCCGCGTGGGCGCAGGAATTTTTGCCGGCTGAGCAGGCTTTTCCATTGAGCTATAAGGCGATCGATGCCAACACGGTTGAGCTGACATACTCCGTGGCGCCCGGCTATTACCTATACCGGGAGCGCTTTGCGGTGAGCGCTGCGGATGCATCGACCCGCATTGGAGCTCTTAGCATTCCCGCTGGAAAAAAGAAATTTGACGAAAACCTGGGTAAAGAGGTTGAAACCCTGCGGGGAGAGGTTGTGATTCGGGTGCCAATTCTCAGCGCCAGCGGGGGAGTGGCCGTATTAAACGCGGTGGCTCAGGGATGTGCGGATGCAGGTTTGTGTTATCCGCCGGTGAGTCAATCCGTCAAGGTATTGATGCCCGTTGTTGGGTCTGTTGCGGCATCGACGTCAACCTCAACGCCTGTGCCGACAACTGCCGCCGACGAACTGCCCATAGATGACGCGGGGCAATTGGCGCATCGCTTAAAGAACGAATCGACAGGCTGGGTACTGTTGGCGTTTTTTGGTTTGGGGTTGCTGCTGGCGCTGACCCCTTGCGTTCTGCCGATGGTGCCGATTTTGTCTGCTGCGATCGTCAATGACGCCAGCCAGCAGGTGTCCACGGGAAGCCATGTGAATCGTATGAGGGCGCTGAGCCTGGCCACGGTGTATGTGCTGGGGATGTCTCTGGTCTATGCGGTGGTTGGTGTGGCGGCTGGACTGACCGGGGAAAGCTTGGTTGTGGCTCTGCAAACGCCCGCGGTGCTGGGCACTTTTGCGCTTGTGCTGGCTCTGCTGGGCGTGGGTATGTTGGGGGCATTCGATATTCAATTGCCCACGAGGGCTCAAAGTTGGCTGACGCAAGTGTCAGCGAGGATGCCCGGCGGCCGTTTTGGATCAGTGGCGGTGATGGGGGCTTTGTCCGCTTTGTTGGTGGGGCCTTGCGTGGCGCCACCGCTGGCGGGTGCCTTGCTGTTTGTGGGTCAAACCAAGGATTGGCTGACCGGTGGGTTGGCCTTGCTCGCATTGGCCTGGGGGATGGGGTTTCCGCTGATCGTGGCAGCAGCATCGGCGGGTCGCCTCTTGCCACGGGCTGGGCAATGGATGGAGGGCATCAAGCGCTTGTTCGGGGTGATGTTAATGGGTCTGGCGTTGTGGACCGCAACACCGCTATTGCCCGATGCCGTCCTGATGATGGCATGGGGGAGTCTCCTGGTGCTGAGCGGCGTGGGCGCCGGCGCGCTGGAGCCTTTGGTGCCTTCAATGAGCCCGTCACTTGCCGCCATGGTGCGCAAGGGTTGCGCAGTACTCCTGTTGCTGCTGGGGGCCATACAGTGGGTGGGGGTGGCCAGTGGTTCGCGCTCCGTGTTGCAGCCCTTGGACAGACTGGGGAGCCAACTTGTTGCTGATGGCTCTCGCATCGCAGCGCCGGGCACGCCACAGACGGCCTTGCCGTTTGTGAGGGTGCCGGCCGAACAGGTGATGTCGCGCATCCAGAGTCTGGGGCAGCCGGTGATGTTGGATTTTTATGCAGACTGGTGTGTGAGCTGCAAAGAAATGGAAAAGCTGACCTTTCCAGATCCCGCCGTAAGCAGCGCGCTGAGTGCTTACCAGTGGTTGCAGGTGGATGTGACGCGCAATACCGATGCGGACAAAGCTCTGATGAAGCGATTCAATTTATATGGCCCACCAGGAATCATCTTTTTTGATCAGACCGGGAAAGAGGTTCCCGGGGGGCGTGTGATCGGATTCCAGCCGCCGGAGCGTTTTCTCAAAACACTTGCCGCGCTGCCCATGTCATCAACAACACGTTAACAGCCCTCCGGGAGCAGCAGGCCCATACGATGATCGGCCTGTGCTGAATGCTTGGATGGTTGTTCGTCCGTGTCAGGGGGCCAGCGTCATTATCCGCGTTGCTGGAGCCATTGCGCGGCTTGGACGGCATAGTAGGTGAGGATACCGTCGGCACCTGCCCGCTTGAAGGCCAGCAGTGCTTCCATGGCACAAGCCTGCTCATCAAGCCAGCCGTTTTGTGCGGCGGCCTTGAGCATGGCGTATTCGCCGCTGACCTGGTAGGCAAAGGTTGGTACCTTAAATTCGTCTTTGACCCGACGAATAATATCCAGGTAAGGCAGGCCCGGTTTGACCATCACCATGTCGGCACCTTCCGCGATGTCCAGCCCTACCTCGCGCAAGGCTTCATCTGAATTGGCCGGGTCCATCTGATAGGTCTTTTTATTCCCCTTGCCCAGATTGCCTTTTGAGCCCACCGCATCGCGGAACGGGCCGTAGAACGCCGAGGCGTATTTGGCGGAGTAGGCCATGATGCGGGTGTGAATATGATGATGCGATTCGAGCGCGGTGCGGATGGCGCCGATGCGACCGTCCATCATGTCGCTGGGGGCCACGATATCGACTCCGGCATCGGCCTGCACTACAGCTTGCAGGCTCAAGATGCGGGAGGTCTCATCATTGAGCACATAACCATCCTCGTCGATAACGCCATCCTGTCCGTGGGTGGTGTAGGGGTCCAGGGCGACATCGGTGAGAATGCCCAGCTCAGGGAATTGTTGTTTCAGTGCACGGACCGCAATCGGAACCAGACCGTCCGGGTTGGTCGCTTCCTGACCATTAAGCGATTTTTTTTCAAGCTCGATGACCGGAAACAGCGCCATGACTGGTATGCCCAGTTCGACACACCGCTGTGCAATCGGGAGCAACAGATCCAGCGAGACACGGTCAACGCCGGGCATCGAGGCGACGGCCTCGCGGCGTTGGCGGCCAGGCAGCAGGAAGACCGGGTAGATCAGGTCATCTGTGGTTAGGGTGTTTTCGCGAACCAGGCGGCGGGTAAAGTCATCGCGACGCAATCGGCGTGGGCGAGAGGCGGGGAACGGAGCAAACAAAGTCATGATGTTGTGCGAAATTCTCAGGGGGTCGAAGG
>DAITMV010000250.1:0-3676 GCA_036834985.1 Burkholderiaceae bacterium
GGTCGGGATGTCCAAAAAGTGCTTAAAGTGGTTTCGATGGTTGTCGGTCATGGGGGCAGGCTTTACAGGCTGGCTTCGTAAATGGCGTAGGCGTCGTCCCGGGTTAGCGGCCGGGGGTTGTTGCCCAGCAATCGGGTTTGCAGCATGGCCGAGTCTGCCAGGGTGGCCAGGTCCTTGTCGGCGACGCCCACCTGCGACAGGCGGGTGGCAATGCCGGTTTGTTGTGCAAGCCCCGCACACCAGTGCACAAAGGCTTCGGTTTTGTAGCCAGCCGATCCGCTGATGCCGGGTATTACGATGTCGGCCAGTTCGGCGTACAGCGTCTGTGTGACCGGTGCGTTGAATTTGATCACCTCTGCCAGCACCAGCGAGTTGGACAGGCCATGCGGTACGTGGAAGTACCCACCGATGGGATAGGCCAGCGCGTGCACCGCCGCGCAGGGCGAGTTGGCGAAGGCCTGCCCAGCCAGCGTGGCACCAAGCATCATCGCTTCTCGAGCCTGCGTATTGTGTCCGTCTTCACACACCGCCATTAGGTTGGACGACAACAGCCGCAGCGCCTCTTGAGCCAAGAGGTCTGAATACGGGTTTTTCAAGATTTTCGAGGTGTAGGCCTCAATCGCATGCACCATGGCGTCAATGCCGGTGGCGGCGGTCACTTCACGGGGCAGGCCCAGCGTGAGCAGGGCGTCCAGCACGGCTAGGTCGGCATACAGAACAGGGGATACCACCCCCATTTTTGTGGTCTCCCCGGTGGTTACGATCGAAATGGGCGTCACTTCAGACCCGGTGCCGGCTGTCGTTGGAATTTGCACCAGTGGCAAGCGCGGGCCTTTGCAGTTGCCGACGCCATACATGGACTGCAAAGGTTGCTCGCTGACAGCCATCACCGCGATCAGCTTGGCTACATCCATGCTCGAGCCACCACCAAATCCGATCACCAGTTCACACTTGGCTTGGCGCGCATGGGCTGCGCTGGCCAACACCACTGCCTCCGGGGGGTCAGGAATCACGGTGTTGTCGATGTGAACCACATATCCATGCGCCCGCAACTGGGCGACGATCGCGTGGGTGGTGTCTTGTTCACTGAGCCAACGGTCGGTCACCAGCAGGATGTTTTTGGCGGTAAACCGTTGCGACAGGATATCGCCAAGCCGTTGGCTGGCACCGCGTTCGCATAGGATGTCCGACACGGTTCTGAAACTAAAGCCTGTATTCACTGAATCCTCGACATGATCTTGAACGGGAATAAGGGTAACCCAATCTATATCGCCATTAGTAGTGATTCAATGGTTGACACGTTGCTTTAGACTTGTGTATCGTTATTGACATGATGTCAATAAATAATCGATTGTCTACATGAGTTATATCAATGAACGTCGTGAAGAGGAAAAAGAGCGCCGCCGAGACGATATTCTCGATGCAGCGGAGCTGATTTTTTCCAAACACGGATTCGATCACGCCACGATGGATCAGGTGGCCCGCCAAGCCCGCGTGTCACGCGCGTTGGTGTATGTCTATTTTCAGGACAAGGCTGCTTTACAGTCTGGTATCTGTCTGCGGGGTTTACGGTTACTTAAGGACATGTTCTTAAAGGCCCGTGCTGATCATGTCAGCGGATTTGACCAGGTACGGCAAATAGGCTGGGCCTATGTGCAGTTTGCCCAGGACCACCCCCAGTATTTCACCGCCATGGCGCATTTCGAAACCCGTAGCACGCCGGTGAGTGATATGACCGAGCTTGAGCTGTTAGCCTTGCAGGCCGGGCAGGAGGTGCACGCGGTCACCGTCGCTGCCTTGCAGCATGGCATTGAGGACGGATCCATCCGCCCTGACATTCCCGATTTAATGCTGACTGCGCTCACTCTGTGGGCCTTTACACACGGTGCCATCCAACTGGCACAAACCAAAGGTGCGCTGCTGGCCCAATGGGGTTACGGCGATCGCCATCTGCTCGAAGGTGCCCTGGACATGGGGATGCGGGCACTGGTACCCCTTCAAGGAGGTCCCCGATGAATCCACAGCTCACTCAACGCCGCCTGTTGACAGGCGTGTTCGCCTTTGCCTGCCTCACCTCAGTACAGGCCCAAAGTCCGGACACCCTGGTGATGCAGGCGTTGCAGTCTAACCGTCAATTGGCGGCCCAGCACGAGGCGGTCCAGGCCAGTTTGAGCGGGCTGGATGAAGCCCGTGCCAAGTACTACCCCACGCTGGGTGTGAATGCGCGCTATACCCGTTCAGAAGGGGGGCGAACCATCGACATACCTACCGGCGACGCACTGAACCCGGTGTATGCCACCTTGAACGCGCTGACCGCCGGCAGCGCCCAGCCTACGCGTTTTCCGAGCATTGATAATCAAAAAATCAAGCTCTTGCGCCCCCGTGAGCAAGACAGCCGCTTGACGGTGTCCGCCCCCTTGTACGTTCCGGCGCTGGACGCCCAGGTCAACGCCCGCGAAGCGATGCTGACCGTGGCGCAGTCCACCCGCGAAGTAGTGGCCCGCCAGTTGGTACGTGATGTCAAAGTAGCCTATTGGGCTTTGGCGCAGGCCAGCGCCCAGCAGGATGTCTTAAAACAAAGCGAAAAAGTGCTGCTGGAAAACAAGCGTATTGCGCAGGTTTTGTTTGATAATGGCAAAGCGACCCGCGATCAAGTGCTTCGCGCGCAGGCCGAAGTGCTGGCCATTGAGCTACAGCTCAAACAGGTACAAAACAGCCAGATCCAGGCGCAGCGTTATCTGAACGTATTGCGTAATGCGCAGCCTGACGACCGTGTTGATCGGGTGGCAACGCTTGATGCGCCCGTCTCCATGAAGGCGGCAGGGTCGGAATCCAGTGCGACGAATGGCGCCAGTTTGGCAGCTCCCAATCCTGCGGCCCAGGCCTCTTCCAACAAGCGCCCGGAAATCAAGCAGCTCGAGGGCCAGTTGATGTTGCTCAAGGCCTCGGAGAAGAGCTCCCTGGCCACTTATAAGCCCACCGTTGTGATTGCTGCTGATGCGGGGTATCAGGGAGTCAACTATTCAACGAGCAATCCGGGGTCTGGTGTTGCAACCGCCTCAGTCGTGCTGAACTGGACCCTCGCCGATTTTGGAGGCCGTAATGCCCAGGTTTCCAAAGTACGGTACGAACAAAAACAGCTCGAAAATCAGTTGGCCTATGCCCGGCAGCAACTGGATATTGCCGTGCTGGGCGCTGCAGATAATTTGAGCACGGCAGAGCAATCGGTACAAACCGCAGATAGTCGAGTCAAGGCCGCTGAGGAGTCATTCCGCATTGCTTCTCGAAAACGAGATGAGGGCGTGCTGTCTCAAGTCGAGTTTTTTGATGCCGAGCGCGCATTGACCGAGGCACGTCAAAGTGCGGTGATTGCCCGTTTCCAGTATCAAACCAGTGCCGCTGAGCTTGAATTTGCCAGCGCATCCTATCCGTTGAATGATCAATACCTTGCGTCAGACGCAAGCCAATCCCGGTGAGCTCTCTCATGAATACCTCCAAACTTATAGTACTTGCCGGTGTGTCAGCCGCGCTGTCCGTGGCTTTGTCCGGCTGCGATAAATCCAAAGATGCGGTGGAACAGCAGGTATCCTTGCGCACGGTGACCATCGCCGCCGCCGAGCAGGCTCCTGATATGCCACCCATCCAGATTGTCGGTGTGATTCAACAACGGGACGAA
>DAITMV010000251.1:0-3582 GCA_036834985.1 Burkholderiaceae bacterium
CTGCCAACGGAGGCAAACCAACACAGCGTATTGACAAGCGCCATCTGTTCAGCCGTCTTGCAATTCACGTCCATCAGTGCCGGGCTGGCCACCAAAATAGCTACAGACTTTGCCCGGGATATGGCCACGTTGAGCCTGTTCTTGCTGAACAGAAATTCGATGTCTCTGGGTAAATCATCTCCGCTGGATGTAGCCATGGAGACGATCACCACTTCGGCTTCCTGACCCTGAAACTTGTCGACCGTTCCAACCCGGGCATCAACTGGCAGTGATAGCGAGAGCTTATTCACCTGCATGTTGTAGGGAGACACCACCAAGATGTTCTTCGCTGTCATAGGGTGCACAGAACCATGCTCGTCTGTGTACGACTGGTTCAACAGGCTCTCAAAAAGAGCTTTGACCACGCGGACTTCTTCCGTGCTGTGCTGGGTGCAGGCTTCGTGTGACACCGGCATGAACCGTATTCCAGCTGCAAGCAATGCCGGATGTGCGTCAGGGCTCAGCACCAACTGGCGCTGTGCGTTTCGGCTCTGAGGAAACAGCCTGCCGTCGTACACCGCATCTGAGATGAACTGGCAGACCTTGGGATGCATTCTCCAGGTCGTACCCAGAAAAATCCCTTTATCTGGGGCAATAGTGGCCTGGTCCTTAAGCAAAAAGTCCAATACTGATAGCCCCGATTCACCCGGATGCACGCCTTTGGTCGGTTGGCTCAGCTGCATCTGGTCACCCAAGAGCACGATGTTTTTGGCGGAGGTTGCAGCGGGCACTAAGTTTCCCAGTGACATTTGCCCGGCTTCATCCACAAACAAGTAATCCAGCGTCTGATCCAGACTGGCATGCGCCATGGCCCAGGCAGTTCCGGCTATCAACTGCGCACCCGAGTTATTAAATTTTGTCGTGTCAGTAAAGTCTTTGATCAGTGAACCTCGGATCTGGTCTGACGGATCGGAAGAGGATTTCTTGGCTCCGGTGAAGCTGAAACTCTGGGCCTTGGCTTCCTTTTCCACAGCGTGGAGCAGGTTAATGATGGCTTTGTGGCTATTCGAGGTCACGCCAACCCGCTTGCCTGCTTGGAGCAGCGTCAAAATCACGTGCGATCCGGTGTAAGTCTTTCCTGCGCCGGGAGGTCCTTGGATAAAAAGGTAGCTCTGCTGCATCGCGGAAACGACGTCCGCAATCTGGCCAACCGATGCTTGATCGGGCGCCAAGGGCGTACCTGCAGCGTGACCATTGACCTGAGGCGCCGCACGCTGGAGCAGGGCATCTATCGCGTTGTATTTCCCGCCGCCTGCAATCACAGCGTCCGCATACCTGTAAAGGCCTTGAACCAAAACATCGGTATTGACGACCTTACTGGCCGCGATATCCGTCTGCCCGGCCTCAATGAAGGTGGTATCGGTAATCTTGAAGCTCACCGTTCGCTGCTCTTCGTCGATTTGCAAGCCACCTACGGACCTGAGGGAATCGGCAAGGATCGCACCGTCACCTGTTTTGAGCTTGAGCTCTTGCTCAGGGTAGCGGAACGTGTAGCGCATCGACTGCGCATCACGAACGGCATTGCCGATTTGCTCTGTAAACCCCGCAAGGCACTCGGGGTTTTCCAGCCGCTCTTCGAGGCTCATGGCCTGGCGATCAAAAACTCCCCACCATTCAGGCTTCGCAGTACGTCTGTGGAAATCAAGTAGCTGCGATATCAGGACCCGGTGCTGCTGCACGCTTGTCCACACCTGCGCATCGTCTGGGATGCTGGCCAGCAGTTGCCCTCGGTAGTGTTCCAATCGCTGCTCAGCCACCTTGGCCTTGACAGAGCGCGCCTCCACATCTTCGGGCTTGTCAGGATCCGCATAGCTCACCCATGGCAAGTCTTTGGGACGCAGCTTCAGCAGCCAATTGCGCAGCTCCAGGGTGGAGCGCACATCCTGCTCGTTGTAGTCGGCGATGTCCTGCAGCAGCTGTGGGTCCTGCGTCTGCTTCCATTTTTCGTAGTACACGATGCTCGCACCGGCGTTGGTCACTGCGCCAGCGCGTTTTTCTAAGTAGAAATGCTCCATATTCTTGATGGAGTAGCGCGGCTCAGACACCCGGACCCCTTCGCGCACAACCCGGTACAGATCGACCATCTTGTGCTCCCTAAGCAGCTTGTCAACCTCCAACTCCCGGGTGCCATGCAGACCCATCAATTTTTTGAGTGCGGTGACTTCGTACGGTGCGTAGTGGTAGATGTGGGCCTTCGGATACGCCTTCAGCCGCTGTGTTACGAAATCCATAAACGCTTCAAAAGCGCGTTTTTCCTCAGCGCGGCTATGCGCCCAAAAGGGCATGAAGACAGGCTTGCCGCTGTCAATCAGATACAGCCCAAAGAGGTATTCCAGTCCGCCGTCCTCCAAAGGGTTGCCTTCCATGTCAAAGAAAAGGTCGCCTGGGTCAGGCGCTGGCAGGCGAGCCAGTCCCCGTGGGCCTTGCTCGGGCGGATCCTCGGGCTGGGGTTCAATCAGCTCGTACATTCCCTGACCGCTGCGTCGGGCGGTGAATTGGAGCCGTGCCTGGTTGTGCAGTCTTTTCAGCACTGGAGCAGCTATCCTTGGTATCCGCGATGACACATCCATCTGCGCCAGGTCTTGTAGTGTTTGGACGCCGGCATCTTCTAATTTGCGAATCTGGCTGCTCAGAATATTGGCAACCAGGCTCAGGTGGTCGTCTTCCTTCCATTGCTGGGCACAGAGGTCGCGCCAATGGCACAGGTCGCAGTGCGAGCACGGCTGAGGGTAGGTGTCCTGAGCAGGCGCATGCACTTTAGAAAGAAAGCGGGTTTTAAGTCTGGCGTAGTACTGCGCATAGTCCGCGCAGCGCAGACCCACCTCTTGGCCATCTCCTAGGACGACATACATTTTTTGCGGCATCCGCCCCTGTATGTTCGCCAGTAAGTCGCTATAGAAGGCCAGCTGGATAACGAACTTGGCCTTAACCGATCGAGCGAGCTTGGTATCCAAGACCTCGTAGCTGTAGTCCCCAAGAGCGGAGGGCGTATCGACCCGGCGTAAAAAATCAGCATATCCAAGCCACTCACCCTGCAAAAAAGTAGCCTGGAAAATGATCTCTTTCCCCTCACGCATCGCTTGGATCGTCGCATTTGCCTTGGCCTGTCGCTGATCGCTGACCTTGGCAATATCGATGAAGCTTGCGTGTTGCGCCCTTAGCTTCTCAACAAATGCGCTCTCGTGCGAAAGACCTTTTTCCTGGATCAGGATGGCTTGTTCGTCATCTTTGGTTTTTGGGAGGTCTTCCGCAAATGCCCGCAAGTCCAGGCTGGTCAGATGTTCGCAGTCCAAGAAATGCACCACGTCGGATGCCGAGTACAGAAAAGTACCTGCTGCGGTTTCTTGCATGGCCTTGGGCTAGAGGTTTAAATTGATTAAATGATCCGGGCGGTCTACCACTTGTCGTCGTTATCCCATCCGAAGCGATGACCTGACCGGGTGCCTGAAGACAAATCGTCCGTGTCATCGCACCTGCTGTTGAATAGCGCCCCTCGCCCGGTTGTTGAGCTGCCCATCTGGGTAAATGTCGAACCGTCAGAGC
>DAITMV010000252.1:0-3574 GCA_036834985.1 Burkholderiaceae bacterium
GTACCAATCAGACCTTTGGCGAGCTTGTTAAAAACGTAATAATCCTCGGTGAGCAACTGGCCCGAGATGTAAAAGCCCACGGCATCGGGGCCATGCGTGCGAATGGTGTCGGCAAAACGGTCACCCGCCCACGTCAGGGCCTCGTCCCACGAACAATCAACCGGACTCGCCCCGCGCCACTGGCGCTTTTGGGGCGACAGCAGGCGCGTCGATTGCGTCACCGACGCTTTGGCCGTCAAATGTAAGGTGGAGCCTTTGGTGCACAGTCGCCCGAAGTTGGCTGGGTGATCCGGATCGCCTTTGACACCAATAATCTGCCCACCTGTTGACTCAATAATCACTCCACAGCCTACCCCGCAATAGGGGCAGGTGGATCGTGTTTCCTGGCAGGTCATAAACCGCTTTCTTGTCGTTTTTTTAAATCACAGCACAGGCAGCATCAGGCACTGTGACGTGCCGGGCCTGCTACTGGCCGCACGAGGTCTGCACCAACGGTTGCCAGTTCATCCTGATTCAAAAACACTTTGCCGTTCTCAACCTTGACTGAGAACCGCGGTGTGCAGCCTTCATCGGGTGCGCGGGCGCAACCGTCGTCCAGACCGATGGTCCAGTTGTGCAGGGGGCAAGCCACGCTTTGCCCAAACACAATCCCTTGGCTCAACGGGCCACCCTTGTGCGGGCAACGATCGAGCAATGCAAATACCTCATCGGCATCGTTACGGAACACGGCCACTTCAATCATGCCGGGGCGAGCCACGCGACGAGAGCCCAACACGGGCACGTCGGTGACGGAACAAATTTCTTTCCAGTTACTCATAAAAAGGCTTTCTTATTGTATGCAATCGACAGGTGATTTTTTTATTGTGAAACAGGGTCAAACTGGCGCGTATCCACCGCGGCCTTGTCAAACTCAAACCAGGGATCAGGCTCACCGTCGAGGCTAAATTGCAGACGTTCCCACAAGGCTTTGCGGCCTTCGTGATCGTCGAGGATTTTCTTTTTCACATAGTCCAGACCAACGCGGCTCACGTAATGCACCGTGCGCTCGAGGTACCAACCTTCTTCGCGGTACAACTGGATAAACGCCCCCGTGTATTCGAGCACTTCGGCCGAGGTTTTCAGTTTGGTGAAAAAGTGTGCCACTTCGGTTTTGATGCCACCGTTACCGGCGATATACATTTCCCAACCGGAATCAACCCCAATAATACCCACATCCTTGATGCCTGCCTCGGCGCAGTTACGCGGGCAACCGGACACAGCATACTTGACCTTGTGCGGGGCATACATGCGCCACATGGCTCGCTCAAGGTCTTTACCCATCTGCGTGCTGTCCTGGGTACCAAAACGGCACCACTCGCTGCCCACACAGGTTTTGACCGTACGCAGGGCTTTGGCATAGGCATGACCGGATGGCATGCCGATGTCTTTCCATACATTGACCAGGTCTTCTTTTTTGACACCCAACAAATCGATACGCTGACCACCGGTGACCTTGACGGTCGGGATCTTGTATTTATCCACCGCGTCTGCAATGCGACGCAGTTCATCGGCGGTTGTCTCTCCACCCCACATCCGCGGAATGACCGAGTAGGTGCCATCTTTCTGGATGTTTGCATGGCTGCGCTCGTTGATAAAACGGCTTTGCGGATCATCCTTGGCTTCCTTGGGCCAGGTGCTGATCAGGTAGTAATTCAGCGCCGGGCGGCAGGATGAACAACCATTGGGCGTACGCCATTCCATGAAGCTGATGACATCCTTGATGCTCAGCAGTTTGCTGGTCTTGATGGCATCGCGCACTTCTTGATGGCTGTGATCGGTACAACCACACATGGCCTTTTTCTTGGGTGTGGCGGAGTAGTCACCACCTGCGGTGAACATCAGAATCTGCTCAACCAGACCGGTACACGATCCGCAACTGGCGCTGGCCTTGGTGTGCTTGCGCACTTCGTCCAGGGTGAACAGACCTTTTTCTTTAATCGCCTTGCAGATGCTGCCTTTGTTGACGCCGTTGCAGCCGCAGACTTCCGCCTCATCGGGCATGGTCGCGGCTTTGCTGTGGCCCTCATGACCCACGTCACCGATATTGGACTCGCCGAACATCAGCCTGTCGCGAATATCACCGACGCTGCGGCCCTCGCGCAACAGCTTGAAGTAGTAGCTGCCATCCACGGTATCGCCGTACAGGCAGGCGCCCACAAGTTTGTCATCTTTGATGACGAGCTTTTTGTACACACCGCCAAAGGGGTCGCTCATCACGATTTCTTCGGTGCCCTCGCCCCCCATAAATTGGCCGGCAGAGAACAGATCAATACCCGTGACCTTCAGTTTGGTTGATGTCAGCGACCCCACATAACGGCCAATACCAAAATGTGCCAGGTGGTTGGCAGCCACTTTGGCCTGCTCAAACAACGGTGCGACCAGGCCGTAGGCAATACCGCGGTGGGCGGCACATTCACCCACCGAGTAAATGCGCGCGTCGGTGATGGTTTGCATGGTGTCATCCACCACGATGCCGCGATTGCAATGCAGACGCATTTTTTCAGCCAGCTCGGTATTGGGCTTGATACCCACCGCCATCACGACGAGGTCGGTGGCCACTTCAGAACCGTCTTTAAACTGAATCGCTTTGACGCGGCCACTCTCATCGCCCACCAGCCCGGCCGTGTGTGCACCAATGAGGAATTTTAAGCCACGCTCCTCCAGAGACTTTTGCAGCAGCTTGCCGGCTACATCATCGAGCTGACGCTCCATCAACCATGGGGCAACGTGCACCACGGACACTTCCATACCACGCAGCATCAGACCGTTGGCCGCTTCCAGACCCAGCAAACCGCCTCCGATGACCACGGCGCGTTTGTACTTGGCCGCGGCATCAATCATGGCATTGGTATCGGCGATATCTCGATAGGCAATCACACCTTCAAGCTCCTTGCCAGGAACGGGCAGGATAAAAGGGTTCGAACCGGTGCACATCAGCAGGCGATCGTAATGGGCCTCGGTACCATCGTCGGCTTTGACGATGCGCCGAACACGATCCACATCCACGACCTTTTTACCGGCGTGCAAAGTGATGTTGTTTTCTTTGTACCATTCCCAGGAGTTGAGCACGATCTCATCGAGGGTCTGCTCGCCCGCCAACACGGGAGACAGCAAAATTCGGTTGTAGTTAGGGTGTGGCTCTGCACCAAAAACGGTGATGTCATACATATCGGGGGCGAGCTTGATCAACTCTTCGATGGTTCGTACGCCAGCCATGCCGTTGCCGACCATAACAAGTTTCATTTTTTTCACGTGGATTCTCCGGACAGGTATTTTTTCAATCTATAGTGCAAGTGCCGTACCACCCCCCAAGCCCGGTGATAAAGTACTTTTCGCACCATTGCAGTGCAGCAATGCCCGCAAACAGGGCATTAAACTTGCTTGACTGGCGTCCATGGCATTCGAACTCGACATCGGCTTTACCTCACAGGCCGGCAAAAAAGACATCAATGAGGACTTTGTAGCGGCCATGCTGCCCGAGGCTGGCAGGCAAAGCATGGGCGCCATCGCGGCCATCGCCGATGGTGTCACCAAG
>DAITMV010000253.1:0-3564 GCA_036834985.1 Burkholderiaceae bacterium
AACCGCGCCCTGCAAGGCGCCGATGCATGGATCACCGGACAGCGAAAAGCACAGGCCGCCACTCGCAAAGAGTTGCCTGTGCGCGAACTTGACGAGGCGCGTGGGATGATCAAATTCAATCCGCTGGCTGAATGGTCAGAGGCTGACATATGGACTTACATCCGTCGTTTTGATGTGCCGGTTAACGCGCTGCATTTTGAAGGTTACCCCTCGATTGGCTGCGAGCCTTGTACCCGCGCCATCACCTTGGGCGAAGACATCCGTGCTGGCCGCTGGTGGTGGGAAGACCCCACCAGCAAAGAGTGTGGTCTGCATGCAGGCAACGTGAACCGTCTGGCCCATCAAGGCCAATCCGGTCAAGCACAAGGTGCCGTCAGCAGTCTGATCCGCTGATCCACACCACAGGCTTGATTGATTGTTGGTCGATTAGATTATTTAAATACAAATACGCAAAGAGCTTTACCATGAGTACCCAAACCACCGCCGCCGTACACACCCAATCACATCTGGACTGGCTAGAAGCTGAGGCAATCTACATCATGCGCGAAGTGGCCGCCGAGTGCGCGCGCCCCGCGATGTTGTTCTCAGGCGGTAAAGACTCGATCGTCATGTTGCGCATCGCCGAAAAGGCCTTCCGGCCCGGCAAGTTTCCATTCCCCTTGCTGCACATCGACACCGAACACAACTTTGATGAAGTCATCGAGTTCCGTGACTGGAAAGCCAATCAACTGGGCGAAACCCTGATCGTTCGTTCTTTGGAAGACTCCATCCAACGCGGTACCATCAAGCTGCGCAACGAAACCGACTCACGCAACGCCTCGCAGAGCATCACCCTGCTCGAGGCGGTTGAAGAATTCCAGTTTGATGCGCTGATGGGGGGTGCCCGTCGTGACGAAGAAAAGGCACGCGCCAAAGAACGGATCTTCTCCTTCCGTGACAGTTTTGGTCAGTGGGACCCCAAAGCGCAACGCCCCGAGTTATGGGACCTGTTCAACACCAAGGTACACCCGGGTGAGCACATGCGTGTGTTCCCCATTTCCAACTGGACGGAGCTGGACGTTTGGCAATACATTGAGCGCGAAAAACTGGCACTGCCACCGATTTACTACGCACACGAACGCGACGTGATGCCACGCAACGGTTTGCTGGTCCCTGTGACCCGACTGACACAGCCCAAAGAAGGCGATGTGGTGGAAAAGCGCATGGTCCGCTTCCGTACTGTGGGAGATATCACTTGCACCTGCCCTGTAGAGAGTGATGCTGCGACCCCCGCAGATATCATCGCCGAAACCGCAGTGACTACCATCACCGAGCGTGGCGCCACGCGGATGGACGATCAAACCTCCGAGGCCTCCATGGAACGTCGCAAAAAAGAAGGTTACTTCTGATCCCGACGTGCCCAAACCCACCGACTACGCCATAAGCACCTGATACCGTGAGCAACACCATGAACGCATTAACTGACACCACACAACTGACCGCCCAGGAAGACCGGGGCGTGCTGCGATTTATTACGGCCGGCAGCGTGGACGACGGCAAGTCGACCCTGATCGGCCGCCTGCTGTTTGACAGCAAAGGCATTTTTGCCGACCAGCTGGCCGCCATCTCCCGCGCCAAAAACAAACGTACCGCAGGCGACATCATTGATCTGTCTCTGCTGACCGATGGCCTAGAGGCCGAACGCGAGCAAGGCATCACGATTGACGTGGCCTACCGTTACTTCGCCACCCCCGTGCGCAAATTCATCGTGGCCGATACCCCCGGACACGAGCAATACACCCGCAACATGGTGACCGGCGCCAGCACCGCTGACGTAGCCATCGTGTTGGTGGACATCACCCGCGTCACCTTTGAAGGCAGCGGCCAGGCCATGACCGCCAGCTTGCTGGCACAGACCAAACGCCATACGGCCATCGCCTCCAAACTGGGGCTGCCTGCGGTGATTTTTGCGGTCAACAAGATGGATCTGGTCGGTTTTGACACTGACAAGTTCAAGGCCACCGACGCCGCCGTGCGCTCACTGGCTGCCTCAGTCGGGATGGACGACATTTACGTATTACCCATCTCCGCACTGGCAGGGGACAACGTGGTGGTCGAGTCCGACAATACCCCGTGGTACACCGGCCCCACCCTGCTGGACCTGCTGGAAACCCTGCCCAGCCGCTCCGAACGTGCCGAGGCTGTCCACGCGCTGGGCCTGCGCTTCCCCGTTCAACTTGTTGCGCGTCATGATGGTCACAAGGCCGACGACTTCCGTGGCTATATGGGTCGCGTGGAAAGTGGATCGGTCAAGGTCGGTGATACCGTGCAAGTACAACCCTCGGGCCAGACCGCGACGGTTGCGCGCATCATCAGTCTGGACGACAACTTGCCTCAAGCCCACGCAGGCCAGTGCGTCACCTTGGTTGTGGATCGCGATATCGACGTCTCCCGGGGTGACCAATTTGTGCACGCCGATGATGCGCATGCACCAACAACAACCAAAAAACTGGTTGCCGATATTTGCTGGCTTGATAGCGATGCACTCAACCCGGCCCGCAAATACTGGCTCAAACACACCTCACGCACCGTACAGGCCAAGGTTCAACGCGTTGATCACGTGATGGACATCCATACCCTGTCCCATGCCGAGGCCACCACCGAGGTCAAAATGAACGACATCGCACGCATCGAATTGGTGCTCGCGCAACCCGTTATTGCCGATCCGTATGCACAATCTCGGGGCACGGGCAGTTTTATTCTGATTGACGCTGCGACCCATCAGACCGCTGCCGCGGGCATGATTGTTGCAATGCAGTAAGTGTGCAAGCATTCACCCGTTTGCACAGGTTGAAAATACTCAGTCATCGCAAATAAGGTGGGATCACGGTATGAAACACGTGGCGTTAATTGGTGCAGGCCCTGGTGCTGCGGACTTGATCACAGTCCGGGGTCTGCGCTACCTGACGCAGGCAGATTGCATACTGCATGATGCGCTGGTCAGTCAGGAACTTCTGGACATGGCACCGAACGCCATCAAAATTCCCGTGGGCAAGCGTTGCGGTCAATTATCAACCGCGCAGCACTTTATCAATAAACAATTGGTCGATGCGGCCAGCAAATATCAGCGGGTTGTCCGCTTAAAAGGCGGCGATCCGATGATTTTTGGTCGCGCCGACGAAGAGATGACGGCTCTGCGCAACGCAGGAATTCAATTCGAAGTCGTTCCAGGTATCACGGCTGCGCTGGCGGCGGCCTCCAGCCTACAAACATCATTGACCTTGCGAGGCATTGCCCGCTCAGTCGCCATCGTGACCCCAGCGATCGGTGATGGCGAAAGCGTTCACGACATCGCGCAAAAAATCCCCGGGGCCGATACACTGGCTGTGTATATGGGGTTGCGGCAAGCCCGTCGGTGGGCCGCTGGCGTGCTCGAATCGGGTCGTGCAGCAGATACACCTGTCGTGATCTGTGAGAGCGTCTCTAGGGCGGATGAAACCGCTAAGACGATTAATCTGGCGCAATTGTTGGCATTGACCGATCAAGAGTGCAGCAGCCATGGGCCGAGTCTTATCTTGATTGGTG
>DAITMV010000254.1:0-3562 GCA_036834985.1 Burkholderiaceae bacterium
CTGCTGGTGGTCAGTATTACGCTGCTGGTGTGGGCGGTGCTCTTGCCGGTCGTGGTGCTGATCTATTTGTTGTTGATGACCCTCACTCTGAGCAGGACGTAAAAGCCAACAGCCGTCTAGCATTTGATACCGCTTGGTCGTGGTTCCAGACGGGCCCCTTGCAGCGCCTGATGCCGGGCGGGGCAATCATTATTGTGATGACGCGCTGGGGCAAACTTGACCTGACCGGGCGGCTGATCGACTACCAGACCAAGAATCCCGACGCCGAGCCGTGGGAAATCGTAGAACTACCCGCCATATTGAACGAGGGAACTGAGGGCGAGAAATCCCTTTGGCCGGAGCAGTGGCCGCTGGAGCAGCTAAAGACCACAAAGGCATCCATTGACCCGCAGTACTGGAACGCCCAGTACATGCAGCAACCCACAAGCAACGCCGCCGCCATAATTTCCCGCAAACTGTGGAGAATTTGGGAGCCGGAAGAGCCGCCCAAGTGTGAGTACATCATCCAGTCATGGGATACGGCCCACGAAGTAAAGAACAATTCTGACTACTCGGCCTGCACAACATGGGGGATTTTCTACAACGAGGAAGAAAAAGACGAGGCCCAGATAATTTTGCTGGACGCGTTCAAAGACCGCATGACTTTCCCTGACCTCAAGGCCGCAGCGCTCAAACACTATAAGGAGTGGGAGCCTGATGCGTTCATTGTGGAGAAAAAGTCTGCGGGTGCGCCGTTGATCCAAGAATTGCGGGCGATGGACATTCCCGTGCAGGAAACCAACCCCAGCCGAGGCAACGACAAGATAGTACGGGTCAACGCCATTGCCGATTTGTTTGCTTCTGGTATGGTGTGGGCTCCCGATACTCGCTGGGCGCGGGAAGTTATCGAAGAAGTAGCCTCGTTCCCCAACGGTGATAATGATGACTTTGTGGACACTACCAGCCAAGCGTTGCTGCGTTTTCGTCAAGGCGGTTTCATCACGCTGAACACAGACGCAAAAGACGAACCTGTTTATTTCAAACGCCGTGCGGCGTATTACTGAGTTTTTAAGGATTTGATATGGCAACCAATGTAGACAAAGCCCTATACCAGCAACCAATGGGGATTGATGCGTTAGCGCAAGATGAAGAACCTTTGGAAATTGAAATTATTGACCCGGAAGAAGTCAATATCAGCAAAGACGGGCTGGAAATATCCATCCAACCGGGGGAAGACGACGGTGAGGAAGGCTTTGACGACAATTTGGCTGAATACATGGACAGCGGAGCGTTGCAAACCTTGGCAGGCGACTTGGCTGGGGACATTGACAACGATAAGTCCTCCCGCAAGGAGTGGGAAAAGGCGTACGTCGAGGGGTTAAAGCTGCTGGGCCTGCAAATGGAAGACCGTACGGAGCCGTGGCAGGGGGCTTGCGGTGTGTTCCATCCCATGATTACCGAAGCCGTGGTGCGCTTTCAAGCTGAAACGATTACTGAGACGTTTCCTGCCCGTGGGCCGGTCAAAACCAAGATTATTGGGCTTGATAACCCGGATGTAAGAGAAGCCGCAGCACGGGTTGAGGAGGACATGAACTTTGAATTGACCGAGAACATGGTGGAGTTCCGGGCCGAGCATGAGCGCATGCTGTGGAGCCTCCCGGCCACCGGTTCGGCGTTTAAAAAGGTGTACTACGACCCCAGTCTGGGACGCCAAGTGTCGATGTTTGTCCCAGCCGAAGACATTTTGCTCCCTTACGGGGCCACTGACTTGGATACTTGCTTTCGCGTGACCCATGTCATGCGCAAGACCAAGAACGAAATCCTAAAGCTCCAGCAGGCGGGCTTCTACATAGACATTGACCTGCCCGACGCACCCAAGGATCGTACGGACATCCAGAAAGCCAAGGACAAGGAAACCGGGTTTAACGACTTGGGCGATGAGCGCTATACCTTATATGAGTGCCATGTGGACTTGGACTTGGAAGGGTTTGAGGACGAGGACGACGAGGGAGAGCCTACCGGGATAATGCTTCCCTACGTAGTAACCCTAATAAAAGGCACCAACGACATCTTGTCAATCCGCCGTAACTGGCAGGAAGATGACACCCTGCGCCTAAAGCGGCAGCACTTTGTACACTACCAGTACATCCCCGGCTTTGGGGCTTACGGCTTTGGCCTGTTCCATTTGATTGGCGGATTTGCCAAGTCGGCTACCAGCATCATGCGTCAGTTGGTCGATGCGGGCACGCTGGCAAACTTGCCCGGCGGTCTGAAATCCCGTGGTCTGCGCATTAAGGGAGATGACACTCCGATTGCTCCGGGCGAGTGGCGTGATGTGGACGTAGGCTCGGGCACTATCCGCGACAATATTCTGCCGCTACCTTATAAGGAGCCGTCCAACGTTTTGTACCAATTGCTGGGCAATATTGTGGACGAAGGCCGTCGTTTTGCGTCAACGGCGGACATAAATGTGTCTGATATGTCGGCAAATGCACCGGTTGGGACAACTTTGGCCCTGCTTGAGCGCCAGCTTAAGGTGATGACGGCGGTGCAAGCCCGGGTGCATTTTGCCCTTAAGCAAGAGCTAAAACTGTTGAAAAACCTGATTCGCGACTACACAGACGCTGATTACACCTACGAGCCCGAGTACGGAAGCCGTAAAGCCAAGCGCGGCGACTACGACTTGGTTGACTTAATTCCCGTCTCTGATCCCAACGCGGCGACTATGAGCCAGCGGGTTATCCAGTACCAAGCGGTCATACAGATGGCCCAGATGGCCCCGGATATTTACGACCTGCCCCAGCTACACAGGGGGATGTTGGACGTTTTGGGTATTAAAAACGCGGACAAACTTGTACCAATTGAAGAGGATATGAAGCCGGTTGACCCTGTGTCGGAGAACCAAGCGGCCCTCAACGGCAAGCCCATGAAGGCGTTCATGTACCAGAACCATGACGCGCACATCCAAGTCCACATGATGCTGCTGCAAGACCCAATGATGCAGCAGTTGATTGGGCAAAACCCGCAAGCTCCCAAGATTATGGGTGCGATTACCGCACACATTGCTGAGCATGCCGGGTACAAAATGCGCCAGCAAATTGAGCAGCAGTTGGGCATGCCCATGCCTCCCGAAGACGAGAAGCTCCCACCGCAGATCGAAGTGGCGCTATCTGGCATGTTGGCCCAAGCCGCGCAACAGGCTATGCAGCAGAACCAAGCACAGGCGGCGCAACAGCAAGCCCAGCAGCAGGCCCAAGACCCCGTGGTTCAAATGCAGATGCAAGAATTACAGATCAAAGCCGCAGCCAACCAGATCAAGGAGGCAGACCTTAAGCTCAAGGCCACCAAGATTGCCGCCGACGCAGCGCTTAATGTGGACAAACTCAAGTTGGAGGAAAAGAAAATTTCCGGCAACTTGCAAGTAGAAGCTATGCGGATTGGCGCAATGACCAAAAATAACGAAGCCCAATTAGCTTCGCAACAACAACGAGAAGGTGTTCGCATGGGCATCGACATCGCCAAAGCCAGAGCGCAGGAGCAGGCAAACGCCCGCAAGGACACTTTGCAACACATAACCAACTTC
>DAITMV010000255.1:0-3560 GCA_036834985.1 Burkholderiaceae bacterium
TGCCGTCGAGATCGGTGGTGTGGCGGGTGGTCGGTTGACGCTGCCGTTGTAGGAGGCACATCCCGATACAATGAGTGTACAGGCAGCCAACAGGCTGTAAACAAACGTGGATTGGTAATTCATCACAAGATCATCAAAAAAAGGTGTGGTCAATGCTTTGGTTAATTCTGGAAATGCTGCTGGCGCTGTCGGTGATCATCGGCATCATGTGGTGGACATTGCATACCCGCACAGACCACAGCGTGGACGATTCAGACCCTGCAGGGCAACACAAGCGCCCGCCCACGGATGGCCCTTGACCCCGGGCCCTTGCTGCCAGCCGTCGCAGCGGCTTGCCAAGGCTGACTGTCGTGGAGGGCTGTAGGGGTGGGCTATCGTGGGTCAATTCAATGCAAGGTGCGCGGCATGGACAGCACAAACTCGGCAATCGGCGCATCAAACGCCTGACCGTCTTCCGCTAGGCAATGATAACTGCCCTTCATGCTGCCGACCGGGGTGGCCAGTGGGCAGCCGCTGGTGTATTCAAAGGTTTCGCCCGGTTGGAGCACGGGTTGGTGGCCGACCACGCCCGGGCCTTTGACTTCTTCGATGTGTTGGGTGGCGTCGGTAATGATCCAGTGACGGGTCAATAATTGAGCGGTCACGGTCCCCGTGTTCTTGATGGTCACGGTATAGGCAAACACATACGGACCGTTCATGACGTCCGATTGTTCTTCCAGATAGCGGGTTTTGATCTGGATATCAAACTGGTACAGCTTCGGGCTGCTCATATACGGCTAAAATAGAGGTTTTGGTCAAATGACAGTGTAACAACCCTGTCAGAGGAAAATCCATGAGTTCATACCGTATCGCCCCCAGTATTTTGTCTGCAGACTTTGCCCGCCTGGGAGAAGAGGTGCGCCAGGTGGTGGCCGCGGGGGCCGATTGGATTCATTTTGATGTGATGGACAATCACTACGTCCCCAATTTGACCATTGGTCCGCTGGTGTGTGAGGCCATTCGCCCCCACGTGGATGTGCCGATTGATGTGCATTTGATGGTGCGTCCCGTGGATCGAATCATTCCTGATTTTGCGAAAGCCGGCGCCAATATCATCAGCGTGCACCCGGAGGGGACCGACCACCTGGACCGCACGCTGGCGATGATCCGCGACCTCGGATGCAAGGCCGGGCTGGTGTTTAATCCGGGTACGCCGCTGCATTTCCTCGATCACGTCATGAACCGTGTGGATCTGATCCTGATCATGTCCGTGAACCCAGGGTTTGGCGGGCAAAGTTTTATTCCGCAGGCGCTGGCCAAAATCGCGGCCGTTCGGGCTCGTATCGATGCGCATGTGGCGGCAGGGGGGCAACCCATCCTGCTGGAAGTAGACGGTGGCGTCAAAGGCGACAACATTGCTCAAATCGCCAAGGCCGGAGCCGATACCTTTGTGGCGGGCTCGGCCATTTTTGGGAAACCCGACTACAAAGCGGTGATTGACCACATGCGCAGCCAGTTGGCGGACATCTGATGACGGCCTCCTTACCACACGATTACACGGGCATCCGCGCGGTGATGTTTGATCTGGACGGCACCTTGTTGCACACCGTGCCCGATCTGGCGGCGGCGGTCAATGCCATGCTGGCCGACATGTCACGTCCCACCGTGCCTGAGGCGCTGGTGGCTCAGTACGTGGGCAAAGGCGCAGAAAACCTCGTGCACCGCAGCCTGACTGGCTTGATGGAGGGGCGCGCCAAGCCAGCGGAATTTGAGCGGGGCATGTCGCTGTTTCAGCAGCACTATGATGTGATCAACGGGCGTCACGCGCAGTTTTACCCGGGTGTGCTGGAGGGGCTGACCGCGTTTGCACAAGCGGGCTTCAAGCTGGCGGTGGTCACCAACAAACCGATGCGTTTTACCCAGCCCCTGCTTGAGCGCACGAAGATTGCTCAGCAGTTTGCATCCATCGTAGGCGGCGATACCTGCGTGCTCAAAAAACCGGACCGCATGCCGATTGACTATGCCTGCCAGCAAATGGGGGTGCGCACGACCGAGGCGCTGATGATTGGCGACTCGCACAACGACGCACAAGCGGCGGCCGCTGCGCGCAGCCCCTGTTGGCTGTTGCCCTACGGATATAACGAGGGCAAGCCGGTTACAGAAACTCCCTGTGATGGTATCGTCCAAACCCTGGTGGAGGCCTTTGATAAGCTCACCGCACTGCAATAAGCCAACCTCACACTTGCTGGCACTATGACTGAACAAGAATTCAAGGCGCTTGCCGCCGAAGGTTACAACCGAATCCCCCTGGTGTCGGAGTATTTTGCCGATCTGGATACGCCGTTGTCGCTGTATCTTAAACTGGCCAACCGTCCCAATACCTTTTTGCTCGAGTCGGTGATGGGCGGCGAGCGTTTTGGACGGTATTCATTTATAGGCTTGCCCTCAACCACATCCATCAAGGTGGTGGGCGATCAGGTACAAGTCTGGGAGCAGGGGCAGATTGTAGAAACCGTCACCGGCGATCCGCTGCAGTATATCCAGTCGTACCATGCGCGCTTCAAGGTGCCCGTACGCGCCGGTTTGCCGAGGTTTTGCGGCGGGTTGGCGGGGTATTTTGGGTATGACACCGTGCGGCACATCGAGCCACGTCTGAAAAAGGGCGTCAAGCCGGATGATTTGGGTATTCCGGACATGTTGCTGATGCTCACCGACCGTCTGGCCGTGGTTGATAACCTCAAAGGCAAAATATCCCTGATTGTGTATGCTGACCCGTCTCGACCCGATGCCTACGCCAAGGCAAAAGCCGAGCTTGCAGCCTTGCGTGTGCAGGTCCGTACGCCCGTGGCGATTCCCTTTAGCCAACGCACCACGCGAACGCCCATCCAGAGCAATATGTCCAAAGAGGCTTTTTTCAAGATGGTGGAAGTCTCCAAGGAATACATTGCCTCAGGCGATGTGATGCAGGTGGTGCTGGGCCAGCGATTGAGCAAGCGGTATGAGGAGTCGCCGCTGACCTTGTACCGGGCCTTGCGGTCACTCAACCCATCGCCTTACATGTTCTATTACCAGTTTGAGGATTTCGACGTGGTCGGTTCTTCGCCCGAGATCCTCGTGCGTCAGGAAGAACGCGAGGGGTCGGAGCAGTCGGTGGTGACGGTTCGGCCCATCGCCGGTACCCGCCCTCGCGGCACGACGCCCGAGCAAGACGAGGCCTTGGCCATGGAGCTGCTCGCCGATCCCAAGGAAATTGCCGAGCACGTGATGCTGATTGACCTGGCGCGAAATGATGTCGGTCGTATCGCAGAGGTAGGGTCCGTCAAAGTCACCGAGCAAATGGTGATTGAGCGTTACTCCCATGTGATGCACATCGTGTCCAATGTCGATGGTGTTCTGAAAAAAGACCTCACGCCGATGGATGTGCTGCGCGCCACCTTCCCCGCGGGGACGCTGTCTGGCGCACCCAAAGTGCGTGCGATGGAAATCATCGACGAGCTCGAGCCCACCAAACGTGGCGTCTATGGCGGCGCCTGCGGGTATTTAAGTTTTTCTGGCGCGATGGACGTCGCCATTGCCATCCG
>DAITMV010000256.1:0-3515 GCA_036834985.1 Burkholderiaceae bacterium
GCGTGCAGTCACCAGCGCGGTGCGTATTTTGACGTGTGTCTGAGGGCCCCTTCCTGCAAGCGTTCGAACCTGACTTCTTCTTTGACGATCAGCTCAAGCATTGTGAATCAGGCACAATTGCCGGCCCAACGGCACAGGTGTTAAGTGGCGTGGCCGCCAACAAACCGTAAGGCCTGAACTGTTGCCGCGCCGCTGCCTCAGGCAAACGGCAGGCAGGTGGCGATCATGTCCAGCTCAACGGTTGCATTTTTAGGTAACTGATAAACCCCCACGGAAGTTCGGCTGTGGGCTCCGGCCTCGCCCAAAATGGAATACAACAGGTCGGAGGCCCCATCGGCCACTTCACTGTGCAGCGTAAAATGTTCCGTGCATTGAATCATCACGGTGATCCGTAAAATACGCTGGATTCGATCCAGACTACCGAGTTTGCGTTGCAACAGCGCCAAGGCCCGCATGGTACAGACTTTGGCGGCCAGTTGTGCTTGAGTCAAATCAACCTGTGCGCCAGCCCGCCCTGTGACGACCACCACGTCGCCCACCCTGGGCACTTGCCCGCTGATGTACAGCTCATGCCCGTGCTGCACCAGGGGTACATAATGACCCCCGATTTTGATGTCGCCGTCAAAACGGTAGCCCAGTTGGCTGGCGTACGCTTCAAATCGTTCATCTCGTGACAATTCAGTGCTCATCATCAGCCCGGCTTACTTGTAAATGTAGTCAACCACGTGGGAATCAATCTGTGTCAAAAAGCTCGGATCCATGATGGTGGTCAAGTCCACATTCATCGCATTGCCCGCCACATAGCCTTCGCCAATGGCCCATTTGATTTCACCTTGAATCGTTGTGATCAACGATTGTCGTAAGGACAATTCAAAGTAATAACTGGGCCATGAATAATCAACAAACGCATCATCCAAGGCAAGCTGGCTCTTGAGCAATGCCTTGGCCTTGGCTGGGTTGCTGTGAATCAGTGTAATGGCATCTCGCAAAGCGCGAAGTATGCCGTCAATCTGCTGTGGCTGATTTTTCGCAAAAGATTTACTGACGCTCAAATTAAGCGTTTGGGTGTAGAGCTTGCCGGTGGGAATGAGCCGGACGCCCTGCTTGAATTCCTGCTGCAACTGAAACCCGAAAGGCTCCCAGGCTACGATGCCATCCACCTCGCCGGCCTTGATGGCTTTGGAAAATTGTTCGGGTGCCAGATTAACTTTTACAATACGCTTGGGGTCAATGCCTTGGGACAGCAGATACAGATCCAGAAAATAATGAGATGAAGACTTTAAGGTCAGGCCAATTTTCTTGCCTATCAGGTCTTTCGGGCCCGAATTCATCACTCCTTTTTTCAGAATCAGCTTGGTGTCTTCCTTGTTGGTATTAAACGTGCTGATGACTGAAAAATCAGTTTGTTTGCCCAAGCTGAACATGATTGGCAGTTCAGTACTCACGGCCAAGTCAGCCTTACCCTCCTGCATCATGGTAAAACACCGAAACCCACCCAGACACTCGACCAGCTCGGTGTTCACCTTGTACTTCTCAAAATAGCCCAATTCCTTGGCGATATACACTGGCAGTGACAGCGGTGACTTAGAGACCGCTACGCGCACCGCCTGTGCCTGTACACTGCCCAGCCACAAGCCCATCAAGCAAAGACTGAACAGTTTTTGAATCCATACCATATGGCGCATATCACCCTTGAGAAGAATCGGCTGCATCAGCCTGCCGGGACCGGTCGGTCCATTTACATACCGCAGCAATCACTTTATCAACATCCAACGGCTTGGTCAGAACCGCATTCATACCGGCATCCAGCGCGCTTTGATGCTCTGAGAGCATGGCGCCAGCGGTCAGGGCAAGAATCGGTAAATCCACCAGCCCCAGGCGTTCACGAATTTCAACAGTGGCCTCCAGACCATTCATACGAGGCATTTGAACGTCCATCAGACACAGATCAATCGTCAGGGCGGGGTCAGCCAGCTTCTCCAGCGCCTCAAGCCCATCAGCCGCCTGGAGCACCGTTGCGCCGTGATTTTTCAACAGACTCGATAAGATCAGCAAGTTCAAGGGGTAATCATCGACCGCTAGAATGGTCAAACCCGTCAGACAAGTTTTGCTGTAAGTGACCTCAGGTACAGAGACGCCGGTGCTCGCTGATGTTGATAACAGACCGGCAGATCCAGCGGCCGCCGCATCATCGGAACACCATTGAAGCGGTACAGAAAATTCAAAGGTACTGCCTTGCCCTGGAGCGCTTTGTACTGTGATGCAGCCTTTCATAAGGCCGACAATTTTTTGACTCAGCGCCAATCCGATCCCGGTACCGCCAAAACGTCTGGAGATGGAAGAATCAGCCTGCGAAAACATTTGGAACAAACGCGAGCGGGCCGCCTCATCCATGCCTATCCCCGTATCACGGACCGAGAACTTGATGACGCACTCTGCAGCATTTTTGGACTCAATGGACGCACTGAGTCGAACATAACCGGCCTCGGTGAATTTAACTGCATTGCCTAACAGATTCACCAACACCTGACGCAACTTGCCGACATCTCCGCGCAATCGATCGGGAATATCCGGGGACGGAGACATCTCAAACTCAAGCTGCTTTTTGGCTGCAGCGCCTGCCACCACTCCGGCCAAAAAATCAAACATCTCATAGACAGAGAACTCACGGGCTTCTAACTCCATGCCGCCCGCTTCGATCTTGGATAAATCTAGAATACCGGTGACCAACTCAATGAGGCTGCGACTTGCACCTTCTAACTTGTGCAACAACTCTTGCTGCTCTGTACTCAGGTCTGTTTGCTTGAGCATGTAGGCCAACCCCACAATCGCATTGAGCGGGGTACGAATTTCATGACTCATATTGGACAGAAATTCTGTTTTGGCTCTATTGGCCTGCTCTGCCAGGGTTTTGGCATGACGCAAATCGCTTTCTACCAAATGCCGGTCAGTCACATCCTGAAACGCCCCGACGATGGACACGGGAACCCGCTTATCACCTTGCTGTTCGTATTGGACTTCGCCATACACCTTGACGCGAATGCGGTGTCCTTTCATGGTGATAAAGGGAAGTTCTACATCCACCTTCTCGCCCGTTGCCGCGGCGTGATCAAGTGCATCCCGTATCACTTGGCGAGCCTGACCCTCATAAAACTTCACTGAGTTTTCAATGGTGGGGCGATAGCTCAAATCAGCCTGAACAATGTGGTAGGTCTGTTCGGACCAGTTAATTTCATTGGTTCTCAAGTCCAGCCGCCAGCCACCCACACCGCACATGCGCCCTGCACTTTCGAGAATTTTGGCAGTGGCAGACAACTCCGCCAAGGTGCGTTCCAACAAGGCTTGTGACTCTTCTTTTTGAGCCACCAAACTATTGAGCTTCATGTTGGACTGAGACAGAGAATTAAGCCGCGCCTTGAGGGTGATAGCCAATTCGTCGATGGCCGCCGCGACATCACCAAGTTCGTTCCGGGCAGTTACGCCACAGGTTCTGTCCAGCTGACCCCGGCGAATAT
>DAITMV010000257.1:0-3478 GCA_036834985.1 Burkholderiaceae bacterium
GTGATGCGTAATTCGGGCCGGCTCCTTTGTCTGGATACCTCCGATTTGCGCTTGACGCGCTTGAAGCCTCGTCTGGCTCGCAGCGGATTGTCCAACGTGTATGGCATGCAGATCGCCAATGAAAACGACGCCCGTCTGGATCGCTACCTGGGCAAGGCAGACCGCGTACTGGTTGACGCGCCCTGCAGCGGTTTAGGCACCCTGCGCCGTAATCCGGATTTGAAGTGGCGTCAGCAACCCAAAGACGTCCAGGAATTGGCGGTCAAACAAGCCGGCATTCTGGAAGCAGCCGCCAAACTGGTCAAACCCGATGGCCGGTTGATTTACGCCACATGCAGCGTCTTGCCCGAAGAAAATGAAGCCATCGTGGAGCAATTTTTGGCAGCGCACCCGGAGTTTCGTGCCCGTCACTGGACCGAAATCCTGCCACCTGCCGCGCGACCTGCTTCGGTGACGCCTCAACCCGATCAGCCCTGGTTGCGTTTGTGGCCACAGCGTGACGAATGCGACGGCTTTTTTGTGATGGTGATGCAAAAGCAAAAATGACCCAGAAAAACCTTATCAAACCCTTTGTGATTGATCTGCTGAACGAACTTCAGCAACCCGAAATTATCTGGCAGATTGGTATTGTATTAGTGGCTTTGCTAGCTGCAGGCGCCATTGCCCAGTTGGTGATCAAGCGTTGGGGCAATCCCGATCCTGATTTTTTTGGTGATACCTCAGCGATCGTCAACCGCCTCGCCTTTCCAGTGCTGGGCGTAGTGTTTTTGTTCATAGGCGAGCAGCTTGCGCAGATATGGCTCAGCTCCAATCTGATCAAGTTGATGTTCACTTTGACGGTGGCACTGGCCCTCATTCGCGTGTCGGTGTACGCCATGCGCCGGGCATTTTCGAACAGCAGTGTGCTGCAGGGGTTTGAGCGAGCGATCGAAGTGATTGTCTGGGTCGGGGTGGCCCTGTATGTCAGTGGCCTGTGGGAAGATCTCTACGACGTGCTTTCGGCCTACGAAATTCACGTGGGCAAAACCAAGTTAAACCTCGTTGTGCTGGCGCAGGGGATCGTCTCGGTGATCGTCACGGTCATTTTGTCACTCTGGATGGGCGCTTCCATCGAGAGCCGCTTGATGAGGTCTACCCAGTTGGACGCCAGTTTCAGGGCGGTCTTGGCTCGTTTTGCGCGAGCGCTGATTTTGGTGCTGGCCCTGGTCATCAGTTTGAGTCTGGTGGGGATCGACCTGACGGTGTTGTCCGTTTTTGGCGGGGCGTTGGGTGTGGGCTTGGGTTTCGGTATGCAGCGGATTGCCAGCAACTACATTTCGGGTTTTATCATTTTGCTCGACCGCAGTATCCGGTTGGGCGACCTGATCGCCGTTGATAAATACACGGGTACCGTATCGCAGATCAAAACCCGTTATACGGTGATTCGAGCCATGGACGGTTCTGAGGCCATTTTGCCCAATGAGCTGCTGATCAGCGCACCCGTCAGTAATTTTGCCTATACAGACAAACGGGTGCGAACCAATATCCGTGTACAAGTGTCCTACGAGAGTGACCTGGACAGGGCCATGCGGGTCCTCAAAGAAGCCGCATTGGCGCAACACCGGGTGTTGCTCGATCCAGAGCCGGTTGTGTATGTGGTTGACTTTGCCGCCGATGGCATCACCTTGGAGCTGGGGTTTTGGATATCAGACCCGGAGTCAGGCACGCTAGGCATCAAATCAGACATGAATTTATACATTTATCGAGCCTTTAAGGAAGCTGGGGTTGAGATACCCTATCCGCAGAGGACAGTCCGGATCATCCAAAACCCGCTGTCCTCCTGAGAGGGGTCTGGTTTTTACGCGGCAGACCGGAACAATTGTGCACTGAGTGTTTGTTTTTTGTGAAAACCGAATGGTTTCACTAGGTTGTCACAAAGCGCCTCTGTACAATCTGCGTACTTTGTTTGAATAAGAGAACACAGACATGATGGAGTTTTTGCAAAGCGGGTTGACCGGGGCGTCCCTCACAACCATGGTTGTATTCACCCTCATAGCTACCCACATTACGATTGTAGCTGTGACCGTTTATCTGCACCGTTGCCAGGCGCACCGTGCACTGGACGTTCATCCGGCTCTCGGACATTTTTTCCGTCTCTGGCTGTGGATGACCACAGGCATGGGCACCAAAGCCTGGGCTGCCATTCACCGCAAGCACCACGCCAAATGCGAAACCCCTGATGATCCCCACAGCCCTCAAACCCGTGGCTTGAAAAAGGTGTTCTGGGAAGGTGCAGAGTTGTACCGCGCGGAAGCCAAAAATCAGGAAACCCTCTCCAAATATGGTCACGGTACGCCTGATGACTGGATTGAGGACAACATTTACCTCGCTTTCCCGTGGCAAGGCGTGGGCCTGATGCTGATCATCGATTTTCTGTTGTTCGGTTTTCCGGGTGTCTCCATCTGGGGTATCCAGATGTTGTGGATCCCTGTGTGGGCCGCAGGTGTGATCAATGGCGTAGGCCATTTCTGGGGTTACCGCAATTTCGACTGCCCTGATGCAAGCCGCAACCTCGTGCCCTGGGGTTTGATCGTAGGTGGCGAAGAGCTGCACAACAACCACCATACCCACGCCACGTCCGCCAAGTTTTCTATCAAGTGGTATGAGTTTGATCTGGGTTGGCTGTATATCCAGATTTTCCAGGCGCTGGGTTTGGCCAAGGTCAAAAAAGTTGCCCCGAGCCCGAAATTGCAGGCCAATGCCAAACCAGTGCTTGATCTGGACAGCGTGCAAGCCGTGATTAACAACCGGTATGACGTTCTCGCCAAGTACGCTCGTACACTGAAAAAAGCTTGCTCCCAAGAGCTTAATCGCATGGGTGAGCAACTGGGCAGCGAAGAAAAACGCTCTTTGAGCAAAGCTCGCAGCCTGCTTCCCATCGACGAGCCTAAGCTCGACAACTCTCAGCGCGAAAACCTGGAGCAGTTATTTAAGCGCTCAGAAAAAATGCGAACCCTTTACACCATGCGTGCCGAGTTGCGTGCGGTGTGGGAACGCTCCAATCTGAGCAAAGAACAGATGTTGGCGCAACTGCAGCAATGGTGTGACCGCGCTGAAGCCAGTGGTATTCGGTTGCTGGAGGAAATGTCCTTGCGCCTGCGTCGGTATGCTTGACGGATCGAATAGACGTTCTTGAAGAAACCGCTGCGAGTCAGCGGTTTTTTTTCGTCTCCGTGATTGAGGCTGCAATCGGCGGCGGGTGCTGGTTCGAGATGTTTCGGTTGGGTGGGCTGCGCTGTGCGATGGGGAGTTGGCTCGAGATGTTTCGGTTGGATGAGCTGCGCTGTGCGATGGAGAGTTGGCTCGAGATGTTTCGGTTGGATGAGCTGCGCTGTGCGATGGAGCGCAGGTTCGAGACAGCGCTCGCCCCTTTGTGGTGTGTGGCGTTGTCGCTCCTTCGCCCTGCAGGATAGGGCGTTCGCTCAAGCTTCGCCGCTCA
>DAITMV010000258.1:0-3477 GCA_036834985.1 Burkholderiaceae bacterium
TCAGCTTTGCACTCTCACGTAATCGCCCAATCGTCGTTAAGAATTGTGCGGATGGCGGTCAGTTTCACAACTCCATCGCCGAAGCTGCCTCCCACTGGGTTAGTCACGTCCAGATAAAAGGTTTCGTCTGGCTCCGGCGTGGTATCCCCAATGATTTCAACAGGGATAACCGCTTTGTTCTCGCCGGGGTAGAGTTTTAACGTGCCGTGGGTTTCCAGATAGTCCGAACCGGCCTTGGCGGTGCCATCCCGGGTGGCGTAATCAACGCTGAGAATGTCGCTGACGTTGGTTCGGCTTCCGATGAAATTCAACAGGAAATAGGCGTAGGTGGTGCCGCTGTTGCCCTCAGCCACCGATTGCTTCACTTCCTCGGGCTTGGTGGGGGCATTGGGATAAGCGGCTCGCAGGTTCTGGTCTATCCATTGCTGATAAAAACTCACCCGTTGCCATGCCGCCACTTCACCGTAGCTGCTGTTGGTCTTGCTGTCGATATCTGGGTCGACATTGCTCTTTGAGAGGCTGGCGGTATAGCTGGCAATTCCAGCCAGTTGATTTCCAATAAAAGCCGGCCCACCACTGTCGCCAGGGGTAATCAGTCCTTCGTTGATTCCCAGTCCAGTACCCGCCACATTGACCAGACGGGCCAAGGCATCATGGGCATAGGTACCATCGTCAAAGTCTGCCATCAACTGACTGCCGGTGAGGGGATTCCATCCCATGCTTGAACCAAGAGATGCTTTCAGTCTCTCTACGCCGATATCAAACTGGTTCTGAGCCTTTTGGCGAAGAGGTGTTCCTGAATAGCTGTCATCAGCCCCATAGGTTCCGGTTCCGGGTTCCCCATAGCCAACCATCGTAAAGGTCTTGCCCAGTTCATCGGAGCTTCGGTATAGCGTGTAACGCTCGGCGACCAAAGGCGCTGGCTTGGATAGCCAGACAATTGCCAAATCATTGTTGCCATCGCTATCGTAGTTGGGATCGATCAATACCCCACTGCTGCTGACGCTCTGATTGCCTGACGTGGTCTTGAATTGAATATCTGCATTTGTTGCGCCATTCTTAAACAGATGCGCTGCCGTCAAAATGGCCTGGCCATCGTATAGCAATACCCCAGTCCCGTAATACCCACTGACACTGACCCGAACCACACCATCGTAGCCTTGGCCAATCGCGGCTCGGTTACGGGTGTCGGAGTAGAAGGTTACGGTAGCGACCATGTGTTATCCACTCAGTTTAAGCGCTTTGCTTTGCAGAGCAATCTGCTCAGCTTTGGGCAGATTTGTTTTAAGGGCCAGCGTGGGTGGGTTGTTTGCCGCCTAGGCAATCGTCAGTTTATTGACTTACCGAGCTGAATTACAGTCATCAAGGCGCCCAGATTTCGGTCGATGCAGTGGCTGCCCCTCCGCCCTGAAGATAAGTTCCGACAACAAGAATATTGTCATTGCTCAACAGCGTGCTGGTGTGTGCGGCGCGAGCGGTATTCATCACCTTGGAGAGGGTGCTCCAACTTGGCTGGGGTGTTGAAAAAGTAAACAGAGCCGGGTCAAAGATTTCGATAGTTGAGAGAGTTCCGCTGACATTGTTATAGCCACCGATGATCAATACCTTGCCGTTGCGTAACAAAGTGCTGGTGTGAAAGGCCCTGGCCTCATTCATATTGCCTGCCAAATACCACTTATTGTCAGAGGGGTTGTAAATCTCAGCAGACTTTGGGTTGTTACCAAAACCCCCAGTGACCAAAACTTTGTCATCCGTTAAGACCGATCCATTGCTAAGCAGATTGGCGGCGTGATTCCACCGACCATAGTTGAGCGCACCAGTGGCCACTGCAACCGAAGCCGCCCCGGCATCTGGAAGCACAATGGCTTTTGTCGCATCGCCGTTACTGTTTCCGACCAGCAATATCTTGCCGTTCTTCAAGACCGTGGTGGTATGCCCCTGACGCGGCTCTGGCAGATTGGGCCCTGCAGTGAATGCATCGGTGGTTGGCGTGTAGACCTCTGTTGATCTGGCGTCGGCGTTGTTCGATGGACCCAAGATGCCGCCAGCGAGAAGAACCGTTCCATTGGGCAACAAAGTACTCGTATGGGCAGTGTGGCTGAAAGACATGCTGCCAGATGTATTCGTCCACTTGCCAGTTGAAGGGTCGAAGACTTCTGCGGTTTTAAGGGTAACCGTGCCGTCAAATCCGCCGGTCACAAGCACCTTACCGTTGGTAAGTAAAACCGCTGAGTGACTGGTTCTTGCGGTGTTCATGTCACCCGTGGCAGTCCATGTATTTTTAACAGGGTCATAGAGTTCCGCAGATTTCAAGACAGCAGAACCGTTGGTTCCGCCAGCGACCAGGACCAAGTTGTTGGAAAGCAGTAAGGCAACGTGGTTGCTACGGGCAGTTGTGAGGTTGCCGCCAAGCGTGAACTTAGGCGGCCCGTCCGTAACTGTGACCACAGCTGGGGCCTCAAAGCTATTGCCTTGGCACGTCACCCGCAGAGTGTAGGTCGTGGTCTGGGTTGGTGTGACCTGAATGGCCGTGCCCGAGCTGACGGGGATGTCCTTCGTGCCATCGTTGATCATGCTTTGTGTGATGGTGCCGCCAGTACAACTGAAGCTCGGTGTGAGCAAGGTCGACAGCCCCTTGAGAATCGAGGTGGGTGCAGGGGTCAATGTCAGCACGGCAACTGGAGGGGTAACTTTGACAGTCAGTGGAGCGGATGAAACACCTTGGTAGCTAGAAACCAGCGTATAGGTTGTGGTTTTGTTCGGTGCAAATACCTCGGTCGAACCACTTGCGGCTAGCTTACGGGTTTGTTTAACTCCGGATTCGTCGGTCCAGTTGATGGAGGCGTCACCATAGGTATACATGCCCATTAAAGTGACGTTGGTGCCTGCTGCGACGGTTGCATTGGCAGGGGCATTACTCCAAGTCAGTGTCACTGTGGGGGGTCCAGGATTGCTACTGACTGCACCGCCGCCTCCGCCACCCCCGCCACCGCAGGCGGTTAACAAGCCCAGTGCCACTGCGACAACAATGTGGTGTGTGTGCCATACCAAACGCTTAGAAAAAGGGGTTGACGCATCAAAAGCCATTGGGGGGTCCAGAAAGAATTAACAATAGGTTTGGTGATATCGACCCATATGGGGCATTCTTTAACAGTTGATTAGATAGGTCTGGTACTGATGATATGGCTTTTGGCCGTCAGCACATCGGTCAGGCCTGAAGGACCCAAGCCCTTGTGCAATTTTCGCATTATAAGATTTGTAATGATTTAAGAATCTGTAGTTGTTTTTCCAAAAACACTTCCGCCTCAGCAGTCAGCTCCGCCATGTTCTCTTCTGCTGACTCCAGTGTGTTGCCATCTTTGAGTAATTTTTGCCCCTGCAGTGTGAGTATTTTCCAAGCGTATTGTGCCCACTGTGCAGGTTGCCTCTTGCCGTTTGTGTAAGCCAATACAAATAATTGCTGGAACCTGCCTAAGG
>DAITMV010000259.1:0-3414 GCA_036834985.1 Burkholderiaceae bacterium
GGGCAGGGGTTGGTTCGCAGGTGGACGCGGGAGTGGGCGTATGGCTTGGGGAAGGCGCCGGCGAGGAGCTTGGCGCTGGCGTGCCGCTGATCCGTGTTTCCGATCCGCCGTCGTGAGCGCCCCCGGAAGACAATAGTGCCGTAGCACCCAACACGCCCGTTCCCAACAAGGCAGGTCCGAGTAAGGGCGCGACGCCGAACAACCCGGACATGCCACCTGAGTCACCGTCGATGACAGGGTCTGCCATGACGGTGTCGGCTGCATCGGTGGGTACAAAGGCCGTGGCTGCAACGGGGGCTGGATCGCAGACCACTTCTTTGCTCTCAGCGACGGGCTCCTTGTGTTCAATCGGCACAGGCGTGTACACCGGGGGACAGATGGCGTCCTGTTTGGCAGCCAATGCTTTAAATTTTTTAGGATGCTTTTTGTGGACAGCTCGCTTGGCGCGTGGAGGGCAATTCACGGATGTGGTACTCATCAAAACCTCGGTGACTCGTGGAGCGGTGGCAGGGTTATTCGTTCGTGACACCAAGAAGGGCTTCGTTCCTGTTGTCTGCTCCCCCTGATGGAGTAATCGCTCAGCGAGGGTATGAAACAACAGCACGGCTCGTCTTAGCATCAAGCCCATATGAGTTCGGAGAAAGTGGCTTGCAATGCAAGGGCCTGTTTTGTTGGCGGCATCAATCGTGGTGGGTTTGTCTGCAGTGTATGCCTCCTGTGTAAGGGCTCAGGACAGCAGCGAGGTCGGGCTGGTGGCTGCTTTATCCTATGCTGGTCAGAACCATCCCCAGGTGCGTGCGGCCCGGTCGCGCTTAACTGTCGCTGAATTGCAGTTGGAGGCGGCCCAGTGGCAGGCGTTTCCGTCTTTTGCACTAGATGCCTCCGCGGCGACCGGAGGGGGCGGATTGACCACCTTGAGCTTGACGCAACCGGTCTACACCTTTGGGCGGATCGGATCGTCGATTTCGGCGGCTCAATCGCGGTCCGAGGCGGCCATCGCTGCGGTCAATGAGGCGGTGCTTGAGGTTCAGTTACGCGTGAGCCAACTGTACTTTGAGGTATTGACCACCAGCGATCGATTACGTGTCCACGATGACAATATTGGATCGCATCGCCGACTGGTGCAGATGATGACTCGCCGCACCGAGGTTGGTGTGGGTAGCAGCAGCGATGTTCAACTGGTTAAAACGCGCTTGGACCAAGCGGTCAATGACCGTGTGCGAGCCGCCAATCAACTGCAAAAAAGCCAGCAACAATTGGGCATGTTGCTGGATCGACAGGTCGCCAACGTACGTCCTGTGCGGTTTTTATCGAACCTATTTCAAAGTGACGCAGCCGCATCTACACAGGCGATTGAGTTTTCGCCGACCCAAATTCGTTTGTCACGGGAAGCATTTGCCCTCGGGCAAGACGCATCGGCGAGTCGAGCCGCTGCTTTGCCGCAAGCCATTGTGCGGGCCGAAAAAGTACACAGCTCGGGTGGATTGACTTACTCGGACAACCGTCTGCTGGCGGGCTTCCAGTTTCAGCCAGGCGCAGGGTTGGGGGCACTGAGTCATGCCAGGGCGGCCGTTTTTAAAACACAGGCGGCAGCCGACGAGATCGAGAAAAATAAGCGCGATGTGCAAGAGCGTATTCGTAGCGTTTGGTTGGATATCCAATCCAATCGGCAGCAACTGCAGTATCTGGACGGCTTAAAGCGATCGAATGTAGCGATCGTATCCGGGTTTTACAAACAGTATCAAGCCGGAAAACGCTCATGGCTGGATTTGCTTAACAGCCAGCGCGAAACTGCGGCGGCCGAGTTGGCCTATGTCGACGCCGTGTATGCCGAGCAAGCGGCGTGGGGGCAATTGTATTTATTGACCGGCAGGCTGACCGATGCGATTGATCCGTCCCAGACCAACCAGGCGATGACGGCGCCTTTATTATTGAGCAATTGGCAACACATGCTGGATGCGTCTCCAATCGCCGATGACACGCCAGCCTTGGACCCGGCTGCGCGATCACGTCCTGCCACGCCAATCAATACCTCCTCAACAGACTCGATTCGTTTACGCCCCGCCTACCGAATTGAATCATTTACTGTCAAATCACAAGATCACCCGGCAGGAGCTGCTAGATGAGACATCCAACGGGGTGGGGCTTGTCCGCCACGGCGCTGTTTCGAAATGCCTTGCAGGCACGGTTGGGTCGTTTTGGGCAAGCCGCACTGGCTACGGCGTTGGTGAACATCATGTCGCTGGTGACGTCACTGTTTGCCATGCAGGTGTACGACCGGGTGGTGCCCAACCAGGCCTACGACACCTTGTGGGTCCTGTTTTTAGGAATATGCATTGCCATTGTGCTGGAGGCCATTTTGCGGACGCTGCGTGCCAGCCTGATGGATTGGACCAGCAAGGCGATCGAGCAGGAACTGTCACAGGTCTTTTTTAACAAGGCCTTGATGATCCGCATGGACGCGCGTCCTGCCACTGTAGGTACCTTTGCCAGCCAGGTGCGAGAGTTTGAATCGGTCAAAACATTTATGGCGTCGACTACTTTGTATCTGATTGCGGACGCGCCTTTTGCTGCTTTGTTTTTGGCGGTCATGGCGGCGATTGGTGGTCCGGTTGCATGGGTGCCATTGACCGCGCTGCCACTTGCCTTGGTTGCATCCTGGTTGATCCAGCGCCCCTTGGGTGGGTTGAGCACGGATCATCTGCGGGAGTCCAGCATCAAGAATGGCATGTTGATCGAGGCCGTTGATGGAGCAGAAACCATTTTGGCCACTGGGGGGCAGCGTTGGTTCAGCCTGCGGTGGCAAACCCTCACGCGTCAGCTGAGCACCGGTAGCCTGACCATCAAGACCCTTTCGAATTTGTCAGGAACCATTGCCAACGCGATATCGCAGATGAGCTATGCCTGCACGGTGATGGTCGGGGTGTACACGATTGGACAGGGGCAGATGAGTATGGGGGCCTTGGTGGCCTGCTCGATTTTATCCAGCCGTGTGCTCGGACCCATCACGGCCCTGACCGGCATGGGGGTGAGCTGGCACCACGCCAAAGCGGCGCTCAAGGCATTAAATGGGTTGATGAAACTTCCCGATCTGGGGCCTGATCCCGGGATTGATACGATTCATCTGGATGCGGTGACACCGCAATTGCGCTGTCAGAGCGTGCGTTATGCCTATGGCGCAAACGACCTCACCGTGTTGCAGATGGATGGCTTTCAGATTGGCGCGGGTGAACGCGTGGCCATTATCGGTCCCACCGGGTCGGGTAAATCCACCTTGCTCAAGTTGCTGTCGGGTTTGTATCGACCCACACAAGGGCGGGTGTATCTATCCGGGGTAGTTTTGCAGTTGCTTGACCCGGCGCAGGCCCGCTAGGCCATTGCGTACCTGCCTCAGGATGTTCGGCTGTTTCACGG
>DAITMV010000260.1:0-3389 GCA_036834985.1 Burkholderiaceae bacterium
GCGTGGGCCCGGATCGCGGCCGCTATGTTAAGCAGGGCCTGATTTTTGGCGGCGGTACTGGCCTTGGCGATGGTACGGGAGGCCGTGCGGGCGGCTTTACCCACGGTTTCTACATAAGCGTGTACGTTATCAGTCATGATGTTTCCAGCGGTTGAACCAACGGGACGCCTGCCAGGCCCAATCCAAGCATCAACAGGGCTTGCCACACATCGGCTCGTATTAATCCTTTTGCGATTTTATCGGTCACCAGCGCTTGTGCGTGCAATTGTGCGACGCTTTGGCGGTTATGGCGTTTTAATGCCCGCGTCACCGCGTTTTGCTTGTCGCCCCAAATACGCGCATCTCGCATCGCGTTGGACACGGGGACGCCTTGCTCCATCTGCGCCAAAATGATTCCCAGCGAACGGATGTCTTCCTGAAGGGCCCACAACACCAGTGTGGGGGCCTCGCCTTCAGCGGCCAGGCCTCGTATCATGCGGGCCACACGGTCTTTGTCGCCCATGAGCGCACAGGGACCCAGCTCAAAGACATTGTACCGCGCCACGTTGGCTACGCAGCTTTGCAGCAGAGGAATATCAATCACCTGGCTGGTGTTGTCCACCAACAGCTTGAGTTTTTCGATTTCCTGCTGGGCAGCGAGTAAATTACCTTCTACGTGTTCGGCCAGCCACTGCAAGGCTTCGGGTTTGGCTTGCAGGCCAGCGCTGATCAGGCGTTGTTTGATCCAGCCCGGCAGTTGGGCGTGATCTGGTGCGCCCCCTTGAATCAACACCCCGGGGGCAGTGAGCGCGACAAACCAGGCGGCCTGCATGGCGGTTTTGTTTAACTTGGGCAGGGTGACCAACAACACCGCGTCGCTTTGACCTTGGCCTAGCCATTGCGCGGCTTTTTCGAGCGCAGCGGCCGCTTCTTTGACGGGCTTGCCTGAAGGGATGCGCGCCTCGACCAGCGCCCGGTCACCAAACAGCGATTGCGCTGCAAATACATTGAGAAAGGCCTGTGCATCAAAGCCTTTTTCCACGACAAACACCTGCCGTTCGGTACAGCCGGCCAGGCGTGCCTGTTTGCGGATCAAATCGCTGCTCTCGACTTGCAGCAAGGGCTCGTCGGTGCAAATCACATACACAGGCTTGATGCCACCCGACTTGGCGGCTTGGGCCAAATGAAGCGTTAACTGGTCTGGAGAAATGTGCTGGACCATGCTCAATAGTGCCCCAGCTTAGCCTTCAGCTGGCTTGTTGGCTTTGACAACACTCAAGCGGCGCATCAACTGCTGCACCACATCGGACTGCATGTCACGGTAGAGCAACTGCTCCTCGGATTCTTTGGCCAGCACCTGATCGTCGCTGTAGGTGATGTCACGTTGCAGGGCGATTTCCGAGGGCACAATCATAAATTGCCCTTTGGCGTCCTTGAGCTGAAAACTCAAGATGTAACGCAGCTGCACCTCACGTGCACGGCCTGCCGAGGTGAACGACAGAATATTGCGCTGGCGGGCCTCGCCCAGCACGGTCAGCTGTACCTCGGCCTGTTTGGCATCCGGCACCACGGCGATTCCGTTGGCGCGCAACACACGTTTGAACTCTTGCGTGAGGGCTGATGAGTCGCCTGCCACCAGGTTCATGGTCTTGAATGCCAGTTCGCTGGGGCCGCGCAGCTTAAAGCCGCAACCAGACAATACCAGCGCCGCCAGTACCATCAATACCCCGAGTTTGATTCGATTGACCATGTGCGTTCTGCCTTACACAACAATGTTGATGAGTTTACCGGGGACAACGATCACTTTTTTGATCGCTTGGCCCGCGATGAACTTTTGCACGTTATCATTGGCCGTGGCAGCGGCTTCTGATTGGGCTTTGTCGGCACCCGCAGGCACTTTGACCGATCCACGCAACTTGCCGTTCACCTGCACCATCAATTCGATCTCGGTTTGTACCAGCGCGGCCTCATCGGCGACGGGCCAAGGGGCATCGAGCAGGTCACCGTATTGCGCGGCCAGGCCCAGATCGTTCCACAGCGTCCAGGTGATGTGCGGCACCACTGGGTACAGCACGCGGATCAGGATGCCCAGGGCTTCACGCATCACAGACTGGCTGGCGGCCGAATCATCGAGCTTGGCCGATTCCAGCGCGTTGAGCATCTTCATGCCGGCAGACACCACGGTGTTGTATTGACGACGCTGGTAGTCGAATTCGGCCTGCTTAAGGACCGTGTGAATCTCGCGACGCAAGGTTTTGGCCGCGTCGTTCAAGGATGCCCCATCGACGCTGGCTGGCGCTGCCGCAATGCTCGCCGCACGCTCACTGCCCAAAATCCACAGCCGACGCAAAAAGCGATGCGCGCCATCGACCCCTGCGCTGGACCACTCCAGCGATTGCTCAGGAGGCGCTGCAAACATGGTGAACAGGCGGGCGGTGTCAGCACCGTACTGGTCGATCAGGCTTTGCGGGTCCACACCGTTGTTTTTGGATTTGGACATTTTTTCAACGCCACCCATGACCACCGGCTGACCATCGGCCTTGAGGGTGGCACCCTGTGGGCGACCCTTCTCGTCGGTGGTGACATCCACATCGTCCGGGTTAAGCCAGGTTTTTTTACCGTTGGGTGCTTCGCGGAAGAAGGTGTCGTTGAGCACCATGCCCTGCGTGAGCAGGTTGCTGGCTGGCTCTTTGAAGGTGACCAAACCCAGATCACGCATCACTTTGGTCCAAAAGCGCGAGTACAACAGGTGCAGGATGGCATGCTCAATGCCGCCGATGTATTGATCCATCGGCATCCAGTAGGCAGCGCGTTCATCGACCATGGTCGACGCATCGGCGCAGGCGTAACGGGTGAAGTACCAGGACGAGTCTACAAAGGTGTCCATGGTGTCGGTTTCGCGACGCGCTGGCTGGCCGCACTTGGGGCAGGCGCAGTTGTAAAACGACGGCGTTTTGGCCAGCGGGTTGCCTGAACCATCAGGCACGAGGTCTTCGGGCAGCACCACGGGCAGTTGTGAATCGGGTACCGGAACATCACCACAGGTATCGCAGTACACCATCGGGATTGGGGTGCCCCAGTAACGCTGGCGTGAGATGCCCCAGTCGCGCAAGCGGTACTGGATTTTTTTCTCGCCCAGGCCCTTGGCCTGCATCTGCTCGGCGACATAGTCGATCGCAGCATCGTAATCAAGGCCATTCAGCGCGCCGGAGGCAATACACACACCGTGATCAGCATAGTGGGCTTGCCACGCATCGGTTGAGTAGGGCTTTTGGCAGTCAATCACCTGAATGATGGGCAGCTCGTATTTTTTTGCAAACGCAAAATCGCGTTCGTCATGCGCCGGTACACCCATCACCGCGCCATCGCCGTAGGTCATCAGCACATAGTTGCCGACCCACACCTGCACC
>DAITMV010000261.1:0-3302 GCA_036834985.1 Burkholderiaceae bacterium
CATCGTCACTCCAACGGGCCCGCTGACGATTAAACAGTCGCAGGCTTATATCTGGGTAGCCCTCGCCGTGCCGTAAAAACCGGTTGATAAAGTAATTGCTGCGCGGCATGGCGTAGGCGGCAAGCGTGTTGTCGGCTGTTTGTGCCATGCATTGTTCAATCTGGGTACGCAGGGCCTGGGAGACTTCTTCATCAGCGTCAATACACAATACCCAGTCGTAACGGGCGTTGGCCACTGCAAACGCTTTCTGTGGCCCAAAGCCTATCCATTCCTTATGAACCACTCTGGCACCGTGTTGTTGCGCAATGGTCAGCGTCTGATCGGTGCTGCCGGAGTCTGCAATGACAATGTCGTCACAAAAGCTGACGCTGCGAAGCACCATGTCCAGCTGTGCTTGTGCATTGAGTGTGATGAGCACGGCTGAGATCGGGCAGCGGGTGACGTTGGCTGGTATTAACAAAAGTATGTCAATGTGCGTGGGAGACATCGCATTGTAGAGCATGCCTTGCGTACAATCATGGTTTTGATCCATCCGGTGAAGGCTTCCATTTGGCGATGCAACGCATACTGATCGTAAAGACAACATCCATGGGCGATGTCATTCATGCCCTGCCTGTGTTGTCTGACATTCGCCACGCTTTTCCTGATTGTCAGATCGACTGGATGGTGGAGTCTCCCTTTGCTGATTTGGTGAACATGAATCCTCACGTGCACCAGTGTATTCCGGTGGCCTTGCGAACCTGGAGAAAGTCTGGGCCCGCTGAGGTATGGAAACAATGGAAACAACTGCGTGATCAGTTAGCGGCGACCCCTTACGATTGCATCATCGATTTGCAGGGCTTGATCAAGAGTGCCTTGTTGGCCAAAGCGGCTGATGGGCCGGTGTACGGCCCCGGGTTTGGCTATGCCCGGGAAACATGGGCATGTTTGGTGTATGCCCGCCGTGGTGGCTGGGATCCCGATGCCCATGCTGTGGAGCGTTTGCGTCAACTGGCGGCCGGTTTGTTGGGCTACTCCCTGCAAGGACCACCGTCCTTTGATTTAAAGCCGGTATCGCAGTTTTCCGCTCGTAACGAATCGACTAAAACCGCATGGTTTTTACACGCCACAGCGCGCGCCGAAAAATCATGGCCGATCGCCTCCTGGAAAGAGCTGGCCCATCGCTTAACGCATCTGGGATATGAGGTCGCATTGCCGTGGGGGACTGACCTTGAACGAAAACAGGCCGAAGACATCGCCCTGATGATTGACGGGGTGACCGTTCTGCCCAAAATGAATCTGGGGTTATTGGCTGAAAAAATGGCTCAGGTTGATCTGGTGGTGGGGGTGGATACCGGTCTGACACATCTGGCTGCCGCGCTGCATTTGCCTCTGGTGGCACTGTATTTTGCGACACCGCAGTGGCGATATGCCCCTCGTTTTAACCCCAATGCAATCAGTCTGGGTGACCTAGGTCGCACACCGGGTGTCGACGAGGTATTTGAAGCGTGTTCGCGGCGAATGCGCTTGGTCAAGCAGGGTTAGACGTGACTCCTGCCCATGCTCATGTAAAGGTTTCAGAGTCGCTGACACAATGGTTGGCGCGGGCCTTATATACCGTGGTGCTGCTGTTCTTGATGCCGTTGATGGTCGTGTATCTGCTCAAACGCTCCTGGGCCCAACCCGCTTACCGGCGTGGCTGGATGCAGCGTTTTGCAGCTCAGGTGCCTGTATCCCGGGGGAGCCGGCGAGTGATTTGGGTACATGCGGTGTCGGTGGGTGAGACGCATGCCGTGGCGCCGCTGGTGGCGGCGCTCGATGCGCATTTTGCTACGGAAGGCGCGCGCTCTGGGCCTGGAGTCGATTGGGTGTTTTCTTCCACAACCCCCACAGGAAGGGAGGCCGCCCGTTCGGTGTTTGCGGCCATACAAGGCGCCAGATTTGTGTATGTGCCCTATGATTTTCCATGGTTATATCGCCGATTTTTCAGGCGGCTCAAGCCGCAATTGGGTTTATTGGTGGAGACTGAGCTGTGGCCCAACCTGTTGGCCAGTGCTCAGCAAGCGAGGGTTACCATGGTATTGGTCAATGCCCGGGTATCGCCCTCGACTGCCCGGGGTTTGGCGCGATTTGCGGTGCTCAGTGCACCGGCTTTGCGGGGTTTGTCAGGGATCGTGACCCAAACGGCTGCAGACGCAGAGCATTTGGCGCGGCTCGGTGCAACCGTCACTGCAGTGGCCGGCAACATGAAATTTGATGTGGTTCCCAAACCTGACACGATGGCGTTGGGCAAAACCTGGCGTGAGCAGTGGCTGGCCGGGAATGGTAAGCGCCAGGTCGTATTGGCGGCCAGTACGCGAGAGGGTGAGGAGATATTGATCATCCGGGCCTGGCAGCAGCTGCTGGCGGTGCAACCGGTTTTGGCTGAGGATGTGGTGTTGATGGTGGTACCCAGGCATCCGCAGCGGTTCGATGAAGTGGCATCGGTGATCCAGGCCGCCGGGTTTGACGTCATCCGACGCAGCGGCGGCTGGGGTGATTCCAGGCTTTCGGGATGGGAACACGCTGTGCTGCTGGGCGACTCCATGGGTGAGATGCCTGCTTACTACGCTGCGGCCGATGTCGCGCTGATGGGCGGCTCTTGGTTGCCGTTTGGAGGTCAAAACCTTATTGAGGCCTGCGCTTGCGGCTGTCCGGTGGCACTGGGGGAACATACCTACAATTTTGAAAAAGCGGCGGTCGATGCCATTCACAGTGGTGCTGCGCAGCGGTTTTCCGATGTGGAGGCCGCCATGCGCGGGGTGTTGACCCGATTACATCAACCCGATGGGTTGTCAGCTTGGCGCGCCAACGCCATCCGTTATGCCCGTCAGCATCAGGGGGCCACGCAGCGCACGGTGGAGGCCTTGCTTACTCTTGGAGTGTTGCGTTGATCTCGGCGAGGTCTTCGGCCTTGAGCGAACCGGCGGCCTGACGAAGTTTTAAGCCGTTGAGCAAGGTATCGTATTTGGCCTTGGCCAAGTCACGTTGTGTGGTGGCCAGTTGTTGCTGGGCATTGAGCACATCAATATTGATTCGTACCCCCACCTCGTATCCCAGCTTGTTCGACTCCAACGCCAATTGGCTGGATTTTTCAGCGGCTTGCAGTGCCTTGATCTGTGCCAGGCCACTTTGCACGCCAACGAAAGTTTGACGCGTGGTCAGCGCTGCGGTACGGATGTTGTTTAATAAGTCTTGCTCGGACTGCTTGAGCAAGCTCTCGGTTTGACGGACCTGGCTGTTCACGAAACCGCCCGCAAAGATTGGTACGGCCAGGCTCAGGC
>DAITMV010000262.1:0-3298 GCA_036834985.1 Burkholderiaceae bacterium
CAAAGCACCTGGCCGGCCAAGGATATTTTTCATGAGTACGCCAATGACTTCGCCAAAAAAGTCAACGATATGGCCAGCGGCAGACTCAAAATTGAGGTTCTGCCCTCCGGCTCTGTCGTTCCCGCGTTCCAGTTGCTGGACGCAGTTAACAAAGGCACTCTGGATGGCGGCCACGGCGTTCTCGCATACCACTACGGCAAGAGCGCGGCGCTGGCGCTGTGGGGCTCCGGTCCTGCGTTCGGCATGGATCCCAATATGGTTCTGGCCTGGCACAACTACGGCGGCGGTCGCCAGCTGCTAGAAGAAATCTACAAGTCCCTGAACATTGACGTGCAGTCTTATGTGTACGGCCCCATGCCCACACAGCCCCTGGGATGGTTCAAGAAGCCGATTGCCAAAGTTGAAGACCTGAAAGGTCTGAAGTACCGTACCGTTGGCCTGGCTGTGGACATCTTTACCGAATTGGGCTGCGCCGTGAACCCGTTGCCCGGTGGTGAGATTGTTCCTGCATTGGACCGTGGCCTGATCGATGCTGCTGAATTCAACAACGCGTCTTCCGACCGTGTTCTGGGCTTCCCGGATGTCGTCAAGAACTGCATGTTGCAGAGCTTCCACCAAAGCGGCGAGCAGTTCGAAATTCTGTTTAACAAGACCAAGCTTGACGCACTGCCTACGGAACTCAAGCACATCATCGACTACGCGGTGCAAGCGTCGTCCGCTGAAATGAGCTGGAAGGCTATTGACCGTAACTCCAAAGACTATGCGGACATGAAAAAGCAGGGCATCAAGTTCTACCGCACCCCCACCTCCATCCTGAAAGCGCAGTTGGATGCATGGGACAAAGTGGTTGCCAAGAAGTCCGCAGAGAGCAATGTGTTCCGCCGAGTGATGGAGTCCCAGCGCGAGTTCGCTGGTCGCGCCGGACAATGGCAGAACGATTACATGGTGGACTTCACCATGGCGTTTGACCGCTACTTCCACGGTAAAGCCTAATAAGACGGGCCGACTGGAACCTTGACCCCATCCGGGTGGTTCATCCGGATGGGGGTTTCTATTTTTGAAAGTACCTTATGAATTCGCAATCGCTGCTGCACACGGCAGACTCGATTAGCACCTGGGTGGGTAAGACCGTTGCGTGGCTGATCGTGGCACTGATGTTGATGGTGGTTATCGAGGTGTTCAAGCGCTATGCCTTGAACGCCCCGACCGCCTGGGTTTTTGATGCCAGCAATATGATGTACGGCACGTTGTTCATGCTCGGTGGTGCCTACACCCTCAGCCAGGACGGCCATGTTCGTGGTGATTTTTTCTACGGCAGCGCACAGCCCCGTACGCAGGCTTGGCTTGATGTCGTTCTCTACATCGTCTTTTTCATTCCGGGCGTTATCGCCCTGACGTGGGCCGGTTGGAACTACGCCGCTGATTCGTGGGCCATCCATGAGCAGACGTTCAACGCCGACCCCTTGCCTCTGTACCCCTTCAAATCGGTAATCCCTTTCGCCGGATTGATTGTGCTGATGCAAGGGCTTGCCGAAATTTTCCGTTGTATCGTGTGCATCCGTACCGGCGAGTGGACCCCCCGACTCAAGGACGCCGAGGAGATTGATGTGGTTGAACAGCAGTTGTCGGGCAGCACCCTGGTGGATGCGGAAGCTGCGCGCGACGCCATTGCCAACGCCAAAAATATCGACGAATCCGCCCATCAGCGTGCGAAGGGAGGCCAGGCATGAGCGATCCCGCACTCGGCTTGTTGATGCTTTCGCTGATCATCGTGGTGATCATGCTGGGCTTTCCAACCGCCTTCACCCTGATGGGCCTGGGTATGGTCTTCGGCTTTACTGCCTTTTATGACCCATCGGCCCCTTGGTTTGACAACAAAGTCTTCAATCTGATGGTTCAGCGCACTTTTGGTGCCATGACCAATGATGTGTTGCTGTCGATCCCGCTGTTTGTGCTGATGGGCTATGTGATGGAGCGCGGTGCGCTGGTGGACAAGATGTTCCACAGCGTGCAGCTCGCCTTCCGCAAGTTGCCCGGTTCTTTGGCGGTTGCCACGCTGGTGATTTGCACGTTCTGGGGCATTGCCAGCGGATTGGTCGGCGCGGTGGTGGTGCTCATGGGCGTGATCGCCATGCGTCCCATGCTGAATGCGGGCTATGACGTGCGCCTGGCTTCCGGCGTGATTACCGCTGGCGGCACTTTGGGCATTTTGATACCGCCCTCGGTGATGATCATTGTCTACGCCGCAGTGGCAGGCCAGTCTGTGGTCAAACTGTATGCCGCAGCCATGTTCCCCGGGTTTTTCCTGGCGTTTCTGTATCTGGTCTACGTGATCGGCTGGGTCTTGATTGATCCCAAGATCGCTCCCAAGTTGCCGGCCGAGCAGACGCGGGCCATGGTTTCGCCCTGGGCCGAGCACGTTGCCAAGAGCTACTCCAATCGCTTTCTGATTGCGCTGGTGCAGGCTGTTCTGTCGCCGGGTAAGGCGGTCAGCGCTGCAAGCGCGCAGGTTCGCGTCACTTGGTTTTTCCTGATGCGTTGCTTCGTGATGTCGCTGGTGCCGGTCATGATGACGGTGATCAGTTTGGGTGCCGTGTACTGGTACGTGGTGATCCATTCCCAAGAGGACAACAACGCTGCTGATGCGCGGGCCGCCGTGGCCCAGATCGAGTCCACCAATGCGCCGGCCACGGCCGAGCGCAGCGGCGTTCAGGAGCCACCCGGATCCTCTGGCGTTCAGGAGCCTCCTGGTGCTTCTGGCGTTCAGGAGCCACCCGGATCCTCGGGCGTTCAAGAGCCTCCCGGCGCATCTGGTGTGCAGGAGCCGCCTGGATCGTCCGGAGTGCAAGAACCCCCTGGGTCACAAGGGCTTGAGCTACCGCCGGGTGCCGAACCTGCCACAGCGAAAACCGCCAATGCGGAGGGAACCTTGCAGGCATTGGGCGACGGGGACACCTCGGAGGCACCCCGCACCGAAGCGGTGCCTGAGGGCTTCTACACCGGGTTCTGGATCGCCTGCGTTTTGTGTGCCGGTTTGCTGGTGTATTACTACTGGCATTTCGACGCCGAACAGTATGAAATCCTGAACATGCTGGTTCGCTCGGTCATGCCGCTGGGGATACTGACCTTTGTGGTGCTGGGCGTGATTCTGTTCGGTATCACGACGGCAACCGAGTCGGCAGCGGTTGGCGCGGCGGGGGCATTCCTGATGGCCTGGTCTGCGGGTACGCTGGATTTCGAGAAAATCAAACAGGCGGTTTTCCTGACGGCCAAGACCACTTCTATGGTGTGTTGGCTG
>DAITMV010000263.1:0-3243 GCA_036834985.1 Burkholderiaceae bacterium
GACATTCTTGGTGGGGAGGGGCGGGGTTTGGGGGGGGGTTTTTTCATTGCTGCCGGGGACGAAAGGGCGGGTGGGGGGTGTGCGCGTGGGGGGTTTCCGGGGGTGGCGCCTTGGGGACATATCCCACTCCTTGTTGTGCAGTGGGGGCCTGTGCGGCGGATCGCGCGCGCACAAGCTCGGTGTGCAGCTCTTCTAAGAGAATTGGGTAAACATCTGAGGTTGACATTTTAACACCCGCCACTTGCATGTCGATAGTGCGTAAACCCGCATACCCACAGGGGTTGATGGCGTCAAAGGGAGTCAGGTCCATCGCGACGTTCAGCGACAGGCCGTGGTAGGTGCATCCATTTTTAACCTTAATGCCCAAGGCGGCGATTTTGGCCCACTGGCCTTCAAGCAACAGGTACACGCCGGGGGCACCCGGCCGGCGCAGGGCACCATCGATGCCACAGCGTGCCAGCGTCTGGATGATCGTCTGCTCCAGCACGTGAACATACTCGCGAACCTTCAAGCCGTTTCGGCGTAAGTCCAGCAGTGGATAGACCACCAGTTGCCCGGGGCCGTGGTAGGTGATTTGCCCTCCCCGGTCGCAGTGCACCAGTGGGATGTCGCCCGCGTGCAACAGGTGTGCCGGGTCGCCTGCCAGGCCCAGCGTAAAGACGGGCGGGTGCTCGGTGACCCAGATTTGGTCCTCAGTCGCGTCGGTGCGCCGTTCGGTGAAGGCTTTCATCTGTGACCACACGCTGGCGTAGTCGCTTTTACCTAGAGTTTTGATCACCACGGTTGCGTTAAAACATGGATACTAGACCCATCACTGTAACAGGGCTTTGCCATGACGTCGGATTCCATTGAATGGTTTGATGCGAACGGTCGGATTGCTCGTCAGGCCGCTCGTTTGCTGGGTTTGCCCCATATTCCCGTTAAAGAGCTTGCGCAGGACGAGTTGCCGTTCATCACGGCCCACCTGATTGCACTGGAGCCCGAGGACCGACGTCTGCGCTTTGGCCAGCATGTGGGCGATGCCGCCATTGCCAAGTATTGCGCAACGATCGATTTTGAAAAAGACGGTGTGTTTGGCATTTACGACGAAGAGTTGCAGTTGCGCGCGTTTTGCCATTTGGCAGTGATTGAGCACCCGACGATCAAGGTGGGTGAGCTGGGCTTGTCGATTCACGCCGATTTTAGAGGTCATGGGATTGGTACCTTGCTGTTTGACCGTGGCACCATTCATGCCCGCAATGCCGGTATCGAGCGGATTTTTGTGCATTGTTTGATGGAAAACCGGGCCATGCGTCACATTGCCGAAAAAGGTGGCATGACGTTGGAACTGTCTGATGGAGAGGTCGACGCCCACTTGCGGCTGCGGCCCTCCAACCCGGGTACGGTGCTGCGCGAGGCCGTCCATGAGCAGCTGGCCGTGTTGGATTTTTTGTTTAAACAGCAAATTGCCCGCGTTAAAAACTGGACCGACGAGTTGCTGCCTGGAGGCCTGCCCGCTGATGCGGGCCCGGCGGCTGATCATTCTGACGACGCCAGCAAACTCCCGCCCATCGGTTAAGCATTCATAAGAATTTGTTTAACACGTCTTTGAACCGTTGCCTAGGTAATTTCCCTGAAGTTAGCCCGATTGGGGGAGGTAACCGGATCGGTGCCAGTCAACAATCCTGTGTTGGTGTTAGACCAAGCGTTACGCGATCCTGAGACTGGGTGTCGCTGACTCGCACTGTATAAATGCCTCGCGAATGCGGGGTACGCCCAGCAGGTTATACGCATCTGGATCCGTCTTTTGCAAGCGAGCATCTGAACGGGTTGCAGTCCCTGGGCATATTGGACTCAATAACTATGGAATCTTTGGTTCATTTCATTTACACCTCGGTGGCAAGTCCGGACTTTACACAGGCGCAGTTGCAGGCGTTATTAAAAACCTGCCGTCTTCATAACAATAAAAAACACATCTCCGGATTACTGTTGTTTCATTCGGGTACGTTTATTCAGTGGGTCGAGGGCTTTGAGTCGGAGTTGGCGGTGCTGCGGGACAAAATCATCGCAGATGAACGTCATCAGGAAATGATCCAGATTGAATATGGTCCAATCAGTCAGCGTTATTTTTCTGAATGGTCGATGGGTTATCTGGAAACAGGGTCTGATTTTTCCCTGACCAACACCTCGTTTTCCCAAAAAGACCTCGCCGACCTGGCGCGTGTCAAAACCATGCCGTGGTTGGCGGTGGATGTTCTGTTTCGTCAGGCGAGTTATTTTCGTGAACGGCAATTCAAGGGCTCATCGACCGCATTGATCAACCCGTTGGAACCCCTGTTTCCTTAAGGCCAGCCGGTTTAGATGCTTAGCCCGGCGAGTTGGTGGCCAGTCGAAGTTCTACGACAGTGGCCTTCGGGTTGTCCTCTGAAATAATGCGGAACTGGGCCCCAAGTTCCGTGGCTCGGCGGCGCATATTGGACAGCCCCCTGCCGTGGCGCACGGTCATGACATCAAATCCGACCCCGTTATCGACAATTCTGAGCACTACACAGTCTGCGGTCGGGTCTTTATCGACCTCCAGCCGGATGGTGGTGGCCTTGGCGTGCTTGATGATGTTGGCAAACGCTTCTTGTACAAAACGCAGCAATTGCAAGGTTCGTTGGGGGTCCAGATAAGGTAGCGCGGGAACGTCTGTCACAGACCACTGCAACTCAAGCCCGGTGGACTTTAAACGCCGTTCGTTACGCCAGCGAAAATTACCCAGCACGGTCAGGACATCGTATTCATTGGGTTCGAGTGAATCGATGGCCAGACGCAGGTCGTCCAGACATTCTTGCAGCAGCTCGGCAATCTCGGCCTGGGTCAGCTGTTTGCGCTGCATGGCGTCCAACGCGCCAATTAACTGCGAGCCCAAGCCGTCGTGAATATCAGACATGATGCGCTGGCGCTCTTGCTGTTGGGTGCGTTGCGATTCAGAGGAACGCAGCCGGTCAAATTGTTCATACAGCTGGCGCTCCCGGGCGGCGAGCTGATCGGCCAGCTCCTGGTTGGCATTGCGCAAGCCATAGAATAAATGGTGGTAGCGGCTCAAAATGACAATCGTCGCTGAAATGAACATGCCCACGCCGGTGTATTGGCTCAGAAAAATGCTTTCGTAGCTCAGAATGTCGGCAGCGATCAGCAAATCACGGATGGATAGCGCAATAAAACCGCACATGGTCGCAGCCAGTACCGTGGCTTCAATACTCACCCGCTTCCATGCAT
>DAITMV010000264.1:0-3243 GCA_036834985.1 Burkholderiaceae bacterium
CGTTACGCTTTGGCATGATCGCCCTTAAACTCGGCCATGTCGGCTACAAAACGGTCGAAAAGATATCCAATATCCTGAGGACCTGGACTGGCTTCAGGGTGCCCCTGAAAACAGAAGGCTGTGCGGTCGGTACGGGCCAGACCTTGAATGGACTGGTCAAACAGCGACAGGTGCGTTATGCGCAAATTGGCAGGCAATGTGTCCGGATTAACCGCAAAACCGTGATTTTGACTGGTGATGGCTACCTGACGGGTATCAAGATCCTGCACGGGGTGGTTAGCGCCGTGGTGGCCAAATTTCATTTTCAGGGTTTTTGCCCCAGAGGCCAGCGCCATCAATTGATGACCCAGACAGATACCAAACACCGGAATTCGGGTGGAATCGAGAATGGTCTTGATCGCGGCAATTGCATAGTCGCACGGCTCTGGATCGCCGGGGCCATTGGACAAAAAGACACCATCGGGCTTGAGCGCCAACGCCTGCTCGGCCGACGCCTGGGCAGGCAGTACGGTGATGCGGCAACCGCGGTGCGCCAGCATACGCAGGATGTTGCGCTTGACGCCGTAATCAAATGCCACCACATGGAAAGGACGCTGGGCCGCGGTCACAAAATCGGGGCCTTTGTTATTCGGGTTCAAGGCCCATTCGCCCTCGATCCATTCATAGCTGGCTTGGGTGGATACGACTTTAGCCAAATCCATACCAGCTAAGCCGGGGAACTGGCGAGCCAGCTCGACCGCACGCTCGGCAGAGTAACCACCCTCACAGCCCTCGGCCATCAGACACCCATTTTGAGCGCCTTTTTCACGCAGAATGCGGGTCAGCTTGCGGGTATCGATGCCGGCAATGCCAGGAACACCTTTTTCGTTCAAATACGCAGGCAGCGTTTGCTGTTCGCGAAAGTTTGAACTCATGTCGGGTACGTCCTTGACGACCAAACCAGAGGCAAAGACACCAGAGGACTCTTCATCCTGCGAGTTCACGCCCACGTTTCCGATATGTGGATAGGTGAGCGTGACAATTTGTTGGCAATAGGACGGGTCGGTCAGGATTTCCTGATAACCGGTCAACGAGGTATTAAACACCACCTCACCAGACTTGAATGTTGGGGCTCCGATTGAGAACCCTTCAAAAATGGTGCCGTCGGCGAGCGCGAGCAAGGCGCGCGGGCGGGCGCTTGCATTCAGTATCGACAAGGGAAACTCCAGTTGGGGATCTGCAAGCAACGGGCTTGATTGATCAAACCACACGCTGCTTTGATTGAACTTAACCCCTCATTATACCTTGTTACGATGGCTTTTTGGGCATTTTCCTGTACAGGAACCATTCATACCCCTGCGTCACCCACGATGACACCCGATCACACAATGGCCGTTATGAACCACCTTGTTTTTCAGAATTTGCTGCGGGATATCTGCAGGCGCTTAAATATCAGCGATGCAAAAGCCGTGATCGATGGTCAACCACTGCAATTTCATGGCATGGAGTTTCACTTCAGTGTAAAGCGCCATGGCTCGGATGATCTCTTTGTTTTTGTCGCCCAACTGGGCTGCGTCAGTCCGCAAACGCCTGCGGACATGTATCGCGACATGCTCGAAATGAATCTGAGCATGCAGATTCACGGACATTTGTGTTTTGCCATCGACCCCGATAGCCAAGCGCTGCTCTTGATCCATCAAACGCCATTTCACAGCGCCAACAGTCACGACATAGCGCTGATCATCCACAGCATTCGACAAATCGCAGTAGATCTCGCCCACCATGTAACAAACGACGCCCTGGAACCTGTTTAAATGCCGTGCCCTATCCCCTGCCTGAGTCGTACCTCGCGCACCCCCGCAGTCGATATCAGACAAGACCCTCAAGCCCCCAACAACGCCTTTCGTCTGGCACGCTACATCAGCAGTGACGGCCATGCCAGCATGATTGCAGGGATTAAAACCTGTATTGCCAACTTCACGCTCTTTAACCTAATGTTGCGCCAGGCCAGTAAAGGAATGGGTATGACGCACCCAGCAGCCTTTGGTGCCTCACAGGCCATTCTGTTCACACTAAACCCGCTGGTTGGATCCATAGTGAGCGGATTGATCGGTGGAGATCATGCGCCAGTCATGATAGGCCGGGAGGGGAGCGATGTCGCCATTCATCTATTGAATGAGCAGTATGGGCCACTGCTACCTGGTCTGACAGGTTTTGTGTTTGACGCGGTCACGATCTACCTCAAAGCATCCGGCATGGAGAACTTCATGACCGATGACTCCCATCACGCCCTGATTCAGCGAGAAGGCTTGCGAACCCTGCTGGTCAATGGGGCTACCGCCTTTTTGATGGGCATCCTGCGAGAACATTGCAGGCAGCGCAATGGCAGTGCCCGAATTAATTCGAATATTCACGCCCTGACCCAACCGCCTGAATTATGGAGAGGTATCAAAAATCACATCAGTGACGGGGGCTGGAAGAGCTTCAAGTTTTCCGCCATCGGCGGTGTGGCGTACGGTGTGCTGTCAGGCCTGACCAAATACTTTCTGGATCCCTCCAACATATCAGCAGAGGACGACCTTAAAAAAGCACAAATCAGTATGGCTGCCTCCGCCGCCTATTTTGGAACCCTGGTAACGGGGTGGGGGCTGCAACATGCCACGCGGGTTGCAGCCAATGTTAATAACACACCGTTGCTGTAAATAAAAAAGCCGCGACGCAAAGGCCGCGGCTTTTAGAGAGTCACAGACAGATTACAGAGCGTCGATCGGTACCGAATTAACGCCAACATGCCCGTCGATAACGGAATCACGTAACGCTTGAACGGTCGACAAAATGTGATCCGCGTAAAAACGCGAGGTCGCCACTTTGGTCGCATAAAACACGTCGGCGTCACCACCTGCGATTTTGTCTTCAGCCGCCATCAGCGCACGCGCCATTTGCCAACCACACACCGTAATAGCCGCCAGCTTAAGATAGGGAACAGAACCCGCAAACACCGCGTTCACGTCTGACTTCACGTTGGCGCAGACAAACTCAACCACTTCCACAAACGCTTTGCGTGCGGCAGTCAGTTGCTTGAGCACTGCCTTGGCATTGGCCGACGAGCGCTCGGACAACGCGCGCTCGGTCGCTTCGATTTGCGCTGCAATACCTTTGGCAACTGAACCACCATCACGGGCGGTTTTGCGACCCACCAGGTCATTGGCCTGAATGGCCGTTGTACCTTCGTAAATCGGCAAAATGCGGGCGTCACGATAGAAC
>DAITMV010000265.1:0-3216 GCA_036834985.1 Burkholderiaceae bacterium
GTCACATACGATTTCGGTGGTGTATTTGTCCACACCGTCTTTATCGGTCCATTTGCGGGTTTTCAGACGACCTTCCAGATACACGGAACGGCCTTTTTTGCAGTACTCACCCGCGATTTCGGCCAGACGGCCATAAATCACGGCGCGGTGCCATTCAGTTTCTTCCTTGCGCTCGCCGCTGCTTTTGTCTTTCCAACTGGAGGTGGTGGCAATCGACAGATTGGCAACAGCGCCACCATCGGGCAGGTAACGCACTTCCGGGTCACGGCCCAGGTTACCAACCAAAATCACTTTATTTACTGAGGCCATAGTAGCTCCTACGCATTGGCAGTTTGTGGGTTGATCGCTGCGGTTGATGCGGCAGATCGCTTGGGCAATGCCTTCAAGCCAGCTGCAGCAATAAACCAGACAGCAGTCAGAACGGCGATCATCTCGAACACCGCCGACGGTCCGTATGCTTTGGAAATTGTGCCGCCTAGCGCACCCCCGCAGAACAATCCCAAGGCTTGGGTCGTATTATAAACACCCAAGGCCAGACCCTTCTTGTTAGCGGGGGCCACTCGTGATACCCATGAAGGTAACATGGCTTCGAGCAGGTTAAAGGCCACAAAGTAGAGCACCAGCAAGGTGAGGATGCCCCAATAAAACTGCCCAAGCCACATATAGGACGCTTGAATAAGCCCCATACCGGCAATCGCCAGCAATTTGACCACCTTGGTTTTGCCCTGCTTTTCGGCCCAAATCATCGGTGGAATCATCAGTACAAAGGAAATGAGCACCACGGGGAGGTAAATTTTCCAGTGCTGCGCCACCGCATAGCCGGTGGTGTGCAAAATCATGCCGGGCATGACGACAAACATGGCCATCTGAGTCAGGTGCAAGGTAAAAATGCCGACGTTCAGACGCAGCAAGTCAGGTTTGAGCACGGCTTCTTTCCAGGACACCTTGGGCGGTTGCAAATGGGCCGACAAACGCGCGGGCTCGGCTGGCAGCTTGAACACCACCACGCCAATGGCCATCACCGACAATATCGCCGTCAGTGCAAACAAACCCGACAAGCCCACCCAACTGTACAGGGCAGGTGCGCCCATCAGCGACAGGGCGAAAGTCAACCCGATGGAGCCGCCCACCATCGCCATCGCTTTGGAACGGTGTTCCTCGCGTGTCAAATCTGCCAAAAAAGCTGTCACTGCGGCCGAAATGGCCCCTGCCCCTTGAATGGAGCGGGCGATCAGCAAATGATTCAGGTCTGTCGCCAGTGCAGCCATCAGCGACCCCACAGCAAACAGCACCAATCCGGCAATAATGACGGGCTTGCGACCCAGACGATCCGAGGCCCAGCCCAGCGGGATCTGGAAAACCGCCTGTGTCAGGCCATAGATGCCCATCGTCAAGCCGATCAGCGCCGGGTTATCTCCCCCGGGCATGGTTTTGGCCGCCAGTGCAAACACCGGCAAGATCATGAACAAACCCAACATGCGCAAGGCAAAGATGCTGGCCAGCCAACCGGCCGCCCCACGTTCTTGAGGCGTCATGCGATCAGGCAAGGAAGCCGTCGATGCGGACTGCCCGGTTTCGGGCTGAGTATTTACAGAATGAGAGATATTTGAATCAGACACTGCCATGACCAGAACCATTTTGACCGCCCACATACAATGGGCAGGTGCTTCAATTCGCTAAACAACTTATAGTATCAGGTTGCTTGTATTGTCCGCAGTCAGAAAACAATGGATTCCATTCGCATTCGGGGTGCCCGAACGCATAACCTGAAAAATATTTCACTCGATTTGCCCCGCAACAAGCTGGTGGTCATCACCGGATTGTCTGGCTCTGGCAAGTCCTCGCTCGCCTTTGACACCCTGTACGCAGAGGGTCAACGTCGTTATGTGGAGAGCCTTTCAGCCTATGCCCGTCAATTTTTGCAATTGATGGAAAAACCCGATGTCGACATGATCGAGGGACTGTCCCCCGCCATTTCCATTGAGCAAAAGGCCACCAGCCACAACCCCCGCTCAACCGTCGGGACCGTTACAGAAATACACGATTATTTACGTCTGTTGTATGCTCGGGCCGGAATTCCTCACTGCCCGGACCACTCGGTGGCGCTCAGTTCACAGTCGGTGTCGCAAATGGTCGACACGGTTCTGAGCTGGGCCGAGGACACCCGTGTGATGATCCTTTCGCCCGTGATCACCCAGCGAAAAGGTGAACAACACGATCTGTTTGACGATCTACGCGCCCAGGGCTTTGTGCGTGTTCGGCTGGCCATTGGCACCGAGTCGGCCCAATTATTGGAGCTGGACCAGGTCCCCAAGCTGGATAAACAGCAAAAACACACCATCGAGGTGGTCGTGGACCGCTTAAAAGTTCGTGCCGAGTCCAAACAGCGACTGGCCGAAAGCTTCGAAACCGCGCTGCGTATGGCCGACGGCAAGGCCATCGCCGTGGATATAGACACAGGGCGTGAGGTGATGTTTTCCAGCAAGTTTGCCTGCCCGGTGTGTGATTACAGCCTGGCCGAGCTGGAGCCCCGCCTGTTCTCGTTCAACAACCCGGCCGGTGCGTGCCCCACCTGTGATGGCATTGGCATTCAAACCTTTTTTGACCCCAAGCGCGTGGTGGCGTTTCCTGACCTGAGCCTGGCCAGCGGTGCCATCTCAGGCTGGGATCGACGCAATGCCGTGTATTTCCAGATGCTGCAAAGCCTGTCCATCCATTACCAGTTTGACATGGATGCCCCGTGGAATGAACTGGCACCCGGCGTACAAGAGGCGGTGCTCCACGGATCGGGCGAGGACGAGATCGTGTTTACCTATGCGAGCGATCGCGGCGCTCCGGTCATCAAGAAACATCCCTTTGAAGGCATCATCCCCAACCTGGCCCGCAAGCATCGGGACACCGATTCAAATGCGGTCAAAGAAGAGCTCTCCAAACTGCAATCGATGCGTGCCTGCCCCGCCTGCTTAGGCTCGCGCCTGCGGCGTGAGGCCCGCTGCGTCACCGTCGGCGACAATGAGCAGTCACGTCATTTACATGAAATTGCGCAACTGCCCATCTCACAAGCGTTGGGCTATTTTTCGCAATTACAGTTGCCCGGCTCGCGCGGTCAAATTGCCGACCGCATTCTGGTGGAGATCCGCTCCCGGCTGCAGTTCCTGAACAACGTCGGGCTTAACTATCTGAGCCTGGACCGCGCGAGCCGGGCAACTGTAATTG
>DAITMV010000266.1:0-3156 GCA_036834985.1 Burkholderiaceae bacterium
AATATTCGGCAAGGTTGGGTGTGAGGCGGCGAGAGCCAGTGGTCAATACGCATTGGCGCGGCAGTCCCTGTAAGGTGCGGCCCAACTGAACGGAATGCGCCGAGTTTTGCGGAAAAGGCATGGAGATTTGCAGCACCGGGATGTCGGCCTCGGGAAACATCGAGCGCATGGGGACCCAGGCACCATGATCCAGCCCGCGTTGGGCATCCAGCTGACAGGCAAAGCCTTGCACCAGCAGCATGGTTTGTATTTGCTCAGCCAGTGAGGGTAGGCCCGGGCTAGGGTATGTCAAGGCGTACAGCGCTTTGGGAAACCCGTAAAAATCGTGCAGGATCGGTGCACCGTTGGCAGATGACACGGCTTGACCGCGCCCTATCCAGTGAGGGGACATGATCAAGATGGCCTTGGGTTTGCCAAACGCCCCAAGTATTTTTTCGCCGATACGCTCCCATGCCGTGCGGGCGCTGCTCGCATCGAGGGCCACGGTGGGGGCACCGTGAGAGATAAACAAAGTGGGTAGATACTGCTCGGCTGTTTCACCAAGCAAACGGGTCACGGCCTGAGTGTCCGCATCAGTGCCCAGCGGAACGGGAGGTATGTCATCAAACATGATTAGCGAAATCACCAACGCAGTGGCCAGGTTCCATTATGACAACTTGGGCTGTTGCGTCAAACGCTGATGGAGTGGTCATGATGGCGTGTTGGCCAATTTGTCGAGACGGCTGGCCAATTGCTCCAGTTGTTTGGCGGTATACCCGATATCCAGCTCGGTGATTGGGTTCACCGGGTCCGCTTGCACGGCGCGTGATTCAAACACTTGCAGCAGTTGGGCCAGGCCTGACTCGCCGAACAGGGCGCAGTGACCCTTGACCGTGTGCAGGCAGCGCGCCAGCGCCGTGTCATCCCGCTCTGCAAAACTTCGCAAGATCACCTGACGCTGGCTGCGTAGATCGTCGGCTGTAATGCCTGCCATGGTTTTGAGCAGGTCTGAATCATGGTCAAAGTTACCCATCGGTATAGGGGCATAGTGCAGCTGCAGAGCCTGCAGTGTTTTTTCGATATCGTGCTGGCGATAGGGTTTGGAAACCCACGCATTCATCCCGGCTGACAGGCAGGCTTCTCGTGTACCGCTGACCGCATCGGCGGTCAATCCAATGATGGGCAGCGTGCTGTAACCGAGTACCTGGCGAATATGCCGCGTGGCTTCAAGGCCCCCTAACACCGGCATGTGCAAGTCCATAAAAACAGCGTCGTAATCGGCGTTTTTCAGTAAATCAATGGCTTCCTGACCATTTTGTGCGATCTCGCAGGTGATGCCCAAGCGGGTCAGAACATGGGTGATCAACTGCTGGTTGACATGGTTGTCCTCGGCGACCAGAACATGCAAATCCGCCACGGGGGCTAAGATGTCGCGAGGGCCGTCGGACGGGTTGTCCGTCACTGAGTCGCTCCCCCGATCTGCCGCCTGGGCCTCCGAGTGGGCGTTGACCGTCGGCCCTTCAGGGGCGATGGGCAGGCTGATCGTGAAATAAAAACAGCTACCCTGACCCGGGGATGACTTGACCTGCAGCACACCGTCCATGTGTTTGACCAGCCGGGAACAGATCGCCAGGCCCAGGCCGGTACCGCCAAACCGACGCGTGGTGGAGTTGTCGGCCTGCGAGAAGGCGTCAAAAACGCGAGCCTGATCTTCTGCTGCAATGCCTATCCCCGTGTCGCTGACACTGAAACTGAGCGTCATGGTGGGCAGGCAGTCACTGCCCTCGACCGGCACGGCAGGTTGGGTGGTTCCTGCAAGCGCTGTCTGAGGCGCTGGCGTTATGTGCAGGCGGACATATCCCTGGGTTGTGAATTTGATGGCATTGCCCACCAGGTTGAGCACTACTTGGGCAATACGCACCTCGTCGCCAATCAGTTGATCAGGAACATCCGGGTGTATAACGATCTCCAGTGCGACCTCTGGTTTAAGCGCCGAACGCAATGGGTTTAAGCAGTTGTGGATGAGTTGTCGAAGTGCAAAGGGGCGGGATTCAAAATCCAGTTTATTGGCTTCGATTTTGGAAAAATCGAGGACATCGTTTACCACCCGCAACAGCGATTCGGCGGATTGGTTAACCAGTTTCATCTGGGTGCGTGCCGCATTGGGGAGTTGTTCGTTTTGCAGCAACGCTTCGGTCAAGCCCAATATGCCATTGAGTGGGGTGCGGATTTCATGACTCATGTTGGCCAGAAATTGCGATTTAAGTTCGTTGGCCCGTTCGGCGCGGTCGCGAGCCAGACTCATGGTTTGTTTGCTGCGGAACAGGCGTTGGGATGTCCAGTTCAGTGATTGGATCAGGTGGCGGGTTTCGCGGCTGGTCGGTTGCAAGGTGAGTTGGCTACCGTCCTGATTGTTGATGTTTTGGGCAAATTGACCCAAGGCGCGCAGCTCATACAGCGGGCGACGCAAAAATAGGGTCACGGCACCTACGCCCATCACGATGGAGGCCATGGCAATCAGGCTGTTGACCCATAGCAGGTTGGAACGCGCCTGTTTTAAGTCCTTGAAGTAAAACTTACCATACACATAACCGACCACGCTGACATCCACTACCGATTGCCAGACCTCCATCTGGTAGTGGTCCGGCAGAGTGATGAGCATCACCCCGCCGGTTTTCAGCCGCTCCGCCGGGGGCTGAGCATGGGTGGGTGTGAGTGTGATCCTGAATCGGGATGAGTCTGGCTCGCGCGTACCGTGCGCCATGCTTTTGCCATTTTTATCAAAAATGATCAATTGCTGGACGCTTTCAAAGCCGCTGTTGCGTTGCAGCAGGTTTTCTAGGGAGGTGTAGTCCGATTGCAGCAGGCCATCGACGCTGGCGGTGGCGATGTTGTTGATAAGTGCTTTGGATTCGTCGCGAAACAGATTGTCCAGCTGTTCGGTTTGGCGGTAGGTATTAAAAAAGCTGAACGCTGTTAATGTGACGGAAAACAGCCCCAACAGCACGATCAGTAACTGATAGCTCAGACTCAATTGCCTCCATCGGGACGACGATGATGTGCTGGCCGATGTGGATGGGGGGGCGGTCAGGGGCATGTGTTGCGTACGCTCAGCGCGACAGCACGACAAATTGCTCGATGCCCAGTGCCTCGAGTGGCTTGTAGTCGCGATTATAG
>DAITMV010000267.1:0-3097 GCA_036834985.1 Burkholderiaceae bacterium
TTGTATGACTGGCGCCCACAAAGCACCTACATCCGTCGCCCCCCTTATTGGGACACCGAAGGCCAAGGTGCACTGGCCGCTCGCCCGCGCACGCTCAAAGGCATGCGTCCACTGGCAGTGCTTGGCGATAACATCACCACCGACCACCTCTCCCCATCCAACGCGATCATGATGAACAGCGCAGCGGGCGAGTACCTGCACAAGATGGGCTTGCCTGAAGAGGACTTTAACTCCTACGCCACCCACCGTGGCGATCACCTCACGGCACAACGCGCCACGTTCGCCAACCCCACCTTGCAAAACGAGATGGTGCTGGACGAAAACGGTAAAGTACGCAAAGGCTCGCTGGCGCGTATTGAACCTGAGGGTAAAGTGACTCGCATGTGGGAAGCGATCGAAACCTATATGGATCGTGCGCAGCCGCTGATCATCATTGCAGGTGCCGATTATGGCCAGGGATCTTCACGTGACTGGGCCGCCAAGGGCGTACGCTTGGCAGGTGTTGAAGCCATCGTGGCAGAGGGTTTTGAGCGTATTCACCGCACCAACCTCATCGGCATGGGCACCTTGCCGCTTGAGTTCAAGGCAGGCGAAACGCGCAAAACCTACCAGATCGACGGCACCGAAACCTTTGATGTCGTGGGCACCCGTGCGCCCCGCGCCACCTTGACCGTGGTCATGACCCGTAAAAATGGCGAACGCGTGGAATTTCCCGTGACCTGCCGTCTGGATACAGCCGAAGAAGTGTCCATTTATGAGGCGGGTGGTGTGTTGCAGCGTTTTGCACAAGACTTCCTGGAATCGAACAAGGCGGCTTAAATGGCACATGCTCCTCAAATCAAAGTACCGGCCACCTACATTCGTGGCGGTACCAGCAAAGGGGTATTTTTCCGCCTGCAGGATTTACCGGCAAGCTGTCAGGGGCCAGGTGCTGCGCGGGATGCCCTGCTGCTACGCGTGATCGGCAGCCCCGATCCCTACGGCAAACAGATTGACGGCATGGGCGGAGCTACCTCATCGACCAGCAAAACCGTGATCCTATCCCACAGCAGCAAGGCTGATCATGATGTGGACTACCTGTTTGGTCAGGTGTCCATCGACAAGGCATTTGTGGATTGGTCAGGCAATTGCGGCAACCTGAGCGCAGCGGTGGGCAGTTTTGCCATCAGTGCTGGCCTGGTCGATGCCAGCCGCATACCGCACAACGGCATGTGCACGGTGCGTATCTGGCAGGCCAATATCAGCAAAACCATCGTTGCGCATGTGCCGATCACCGACGGACAAGTGCAGGAAACCGGCGATTTTGAACTCGACGGCGTCACCTTCCCTGCCGCCGAGGTACAGCTGGAGTTTTTGGATCCCGCTGATGAAGGCGATGGAGACGGTGGTGGTTCCATGTTCCCCACCGGCAATCTGGTGGATGACCTGGACGTGCCCGGGGTTGGCGTACTAAAAGCCACGCTGATCAACGCAGGCATTCCCACGATATTTGTCAATGCCGACAGCATTGGCTACACGGGTACAGAGCTGCAAGAGGCCATCAACAGCGATCCTAAGGCCTTGGCCATGTTCGAGACTATTCGCGCTCATGGTGCAGTACGCATGGGGTTGATCAAGGACCTATCGGAGGCATCAGGCCGCCAGCACACACCCAAGGTAGCGTTTGTTGCCCAACCGAAGGACTACGTATCGTCCAGCGGTAAAGCCGTCAAGGCTGGGGATGTGGATTTATTGGTCCGTGCCATGTCGATGGGTAAATTACATCACGCCATGATGGGTACGGCGGCGGTGGCGATTGGCACGGCAGCTGCGATTCCTGGCACCTTGGTGAACCTGGCAGCGGGCGGCGGCGACCGGACTGCAGTGCGTTTTGGGCACCCGTCCGGCACCTTGCGTGTGGGTGCTGCTGCAAGTTTACAGAATGGCGAATGGACGGTGACCAAAGCCATCATGAGCCGCAGTGCCCGCGTGTTGATGGAAGGCTTTGTACGAGTCCCTGCAGACTCGTTCTGACACGGCGCATCTGCAAACACAACTCGATACAAGCAGCATCAACCAAACCCCTCAGTGCATCACCGCTGAGGGGTTTTTTTATGCCAAGGTTGTTTGAAGCAAATAGGCGATCTTGTGTACCAGATTGTCCAGCCCAAACTTAATGGTTGTATCCAGTGACGGAAAAACCGACGTACCACAAGCGTATACCACCAACATACCTACAATTTTGTCGTACATAACTACTCTCCAAGCAATACGGTCGTGAGCCATTCAGTTGGCCTCACACGTATTGACGGAGAAAATTCATGACCAAACAGGGGCCCTTTTGGGGAGTCCCCTACAAACTTATAGTCAATGCACTGACTCAATCATCGACATACGACGGAAAATGGCCACCGCTTGCGTGCGGGAAGTGGCATTAAGTCGGTCAAAAATGTCTTTCATGTGATGTTTGATCGTTTCGGGGCTGACGCTCAGCTCCCGGGCGATCTCCTTGTTGGTCATGCCCACGGACACCAGCTCCATGACCTGCACTTGTTTATCGGTCAATTCTTTTTTCTTTTTGGTAACGCCTGCCACCCGCTCAATCAACTTTTCGGTCACGTTCTGAAATGACTTCTGTTGATTCCAATATGTTGACATACCGGCAGCAGAGAAAGCCTCGATGATGACCTCAGAGGCTTTTTCAAATGCCATCTGTTTGGGAATGACCCACAAGTTGTCTCGAAGCTGAGCCCGCGGGCCATTGACATAATTTAAGTCTGCAGTCAGTAACACCGTTGGAGTGGAGGCTGCATCGCCCTGTAACCAATTGTGAAGATCGTCTGGCATGCAATCGGGCAAATGAAGATCGCTGACAATCATGATGGGAGGATCCTGGCGGAACAGGTTGACGGCCTTGGCCAGTGTGGTGGCATGAACAACGTTGGCGCCCGGATAGATCAGCTTGACCAGATCTCTAACCCCTGAGGCAAACAGGGGATGATCTTCTAATATCAGTACAACTGGACTCACGAGATCCTCCGTTCTAAGTACGTAACTTGTTTGAGCATGTCAGGCAATTTATTACTTTTGTTTTATTTTGAATCGTACCCATTATTGG
>DAITMV010000268.1:0-3050 GCA_036834985.1 Burkholderiaceae bacterium
ACATACGGCAGAAGTGCCTCCCGAGGTGGCGCGGGGCCGCGCCACCTCGGGAGGCACTTCTGCCGTATGTGACGCTTCGTCGAAGAATACCACCAGTAACACCAGCAATACCGGCCCGATGATCAAGCCTACAATACCCATGGTAATCACGCCGCCAAACACACCAAACAAAATGGCCAGAAACGGCAGCTGTGTCCCCCCTTGAATAAGCAGGGGGCGCACCAGGTAATCAGCGAGCAACACAATCAGTGAGCCTGCAACAATCACAATCAAGCCACCTGTCAGGCTGCCAGCCGCTATCAGCAACAGGCCTATCAGCACCAGGAGGGCAGGGGCCGCCATCGGCACAAACGCAATAATGGCTGTCAAGGTGCCAAACAAGACGGGGGCAGGTACGTTCAGCAGGGCAAACAGGACCGACAACAACACCGCCTCGGCAAAACTGACAATCACCAACCCGTTGACCGCTGCACTTAACGCCTGTGGCATCAGGGAGATGTAAGGGTTCCAGCGGCGGCCCAGCCAGTCTTGTCCGATTTTATTCATACTCACTGCGATGCTTGTTCCGTCCCGATAAAAAAAGAACAGTACCCACAAGGCAAAAAACAGGGTGGCTACGCGCCCCAACAGTTCCACCAGAATCGTTTGGGCGGTTTCCTGCACCACCGACAGCCGATTCGAAATGGCCTCCTTGAGCAAGCCTGAGACTTGATCAGGAATTGCCAGGTATTGGTTCCAGCGGGCTGTCAGGTAGTCGCCCAGTAATGGCACGTCCTTGAGCCACGGCGGCACAGGGACGCCTTCGGAATCGGCCATACGCAAGAAAATACTCACGTTAACCACATCATTGATCATGAAAACCAGCAAGGCGATCATCGGGCCTACCAACAACAAACCCACTGACAAGGTGGTCAAAAAAGCGGAGAAGTTGGCACGGCCCGGCATCATGGCGTCAATACGCCGATGCAGCGGCCAAAACGCGGTTGCGATGATCCCGGCCCATACGATGGCGAGTAAAAACGGGGACAAGACCCACCCCGCACCCGCAATGATGGCAACGGTGAACAAAGCACTGATCAACGAGCGTGGTTGTTTTAAATGGGCGGCCATGTCAGCAAAATAGGGTTATAAACGTTTGGAAAATACGCATCTGCGATACAGGTTAAGACACAGCAGTATTATTTTAACCGCCAATAGGATGCCCTGACCCGACTAGAACCGCTAATTCGGGATAATTGCAACGTCCTGCCCATTTTGAAAAGGTAAACCGCCATGCCCGCTCAGCGTAATCGTTTCGCATTACAGCCGTTAATCCCCCTTTTGGCCTTGTTGATCGGTACCACGGGCGCTGCGCAGGCCCAAACCACGCCATCGACACCACCCACCCCAGTGCTTAACCTCGAAGCGACCGCCAGCAGCGAAGTCTCTGCCGATATCGCTACCATGCAATGGTTTGTCGAAGTGGCCGATAGCGACTCGGCGCAAGCCAGCATGAAAGCAGCGGGTGCACTGGCCGAGGCCTTGAACAATATCGCCAAAGAGCCTGCGGTCGTCTCCAGAAGGACTCAGCTCAATACGTTCCCGGCCTACAACAAAGACGGCAAGGTCAATGGGTGGCGGGCACGGGCTGATGTATTTATCGAGGGCACCGATTTTGCCAACCTGTCCAAGGCGGGTGGGCGACTGGGCAATGGATTTGCGATCGCACAGGTCAGCTACCGGCTGAGTGATGCCGCGCGTAGCCGTGAAGAGGAACGCTTAAGTGGTCGGGCGATTGCAGACTTTCGACAAAAAGCGCAATCTGCAGCGCATCAGTTCGGGTTTCGGGCCGCCAGTGTCAAGGAGGTCACCGTGCGACAGGGAGGAGCTAGCTTTGCACCCGCCCCCCGGGCCTTCAGGATGATGGCTGCCGCGGCAGATGCTCCACCGATGCCTTTGGAGGGCGGTCAGGCCACTGTGAATGTGACCGTGACCGGCTCGGTGTATTTATACCCTTGACCGCTTGCTCAGGTACCGGATGAATCTTGCCGGCGTATCTGGAATATGCGTGCCCCATTGCGTTCGAGCACGGCCTGAGTATTTTCACTCAACGGCTTGTCGGTGACGAGCCTTAAATTGCCACGGTTTTGTTGAGCAGTGACGTCTTTGGCGATCGCCTCGACGTGGTCCCGCAGTTTGCCGTATGATTCCCACATCAGTTTGGAGGCACTGATTGCCGACTGAAGCGGGCTTTTGGCGGTTTTTCGGGCCATTTCAATGCGAAACAAGGTTTGTTGCAGTCGCAACCGTGTATGCTCGGGCGCCTCTTGGATAAAGGTTTCGAGCGCTGCACCGCGACGCTGTTCGAATGCTTGAGGGTCGGTTTTATACAGATTGGACCAATCATCAAATTCAAATTCGATCATGGAAAGCTCCTAGTTTTAAATATCACCCTCAGACAGACGATGTGTCTTTGATCGGCTTCATCAAGAATTCATGAACCAGCGTTCTTAATTCGGCTAATTGCTTTTCACGTTGGCCTAATTGGTTGCGTAAAACAGTGTTCTCTTCCATGAGTCTGTCCAGGGTAGATAAAGTTTCACCTTCCCATCGGCTAACCCGGGTGGATAAACAAATGTCTTGTTGCGTTTTCATATAATGTGATGCCAAAAGTGCTGTGTCTATGATTGGTACTACTAAAAACAAAAATTGGTTTTAAATCATGTCTTCTAATCTGCGTTTTGCGCCTTATGCAGGTGCGTTTTTGTTGGCCTTGATATCCGGATACGCATTGGCCGGGCCGGTCGTAACCGTTCAGGAGGAGTGCCAGACAGCGCTTAAACAATCGTCCCCAGCGGACGCACAGCGGGTTTGTCGACAGGCATTAACCCGGGCTAAAACGGTTGGGGTACGCGCCGATGTGCTCAGTGCGCTGGGACAGGCTTACTTTAGTGGTGGCCTGAGTCAGGTAGTCGAAGAAATACTGGATGAGGAGGCTGACTACTACAGAAAGTAGGGCACCCTAGGTGCTGAAAAATCGGTCGCCGTGCAAGCGGTACGTGCCCCCATTG
>DAITMV010000269.1:0-3002 GCA_036834985.1 Burkholderiaceae bacterium
ATCAAAACCCGCTCTCTTCATTGGAGAAGCGGGTTTTTTATTGCCTCAAGCGGTCGCAGGGTGTCATCATGCGGGCGGGGCTTCACCCGAGCCCGTACTAGATGTCGACCATCACCGAGGAAATAACCATGTTGCAAACCCCCGCCCAGGCCGAGCGGCCGTGTCAGATCGTGATTACGGGAGGGGCCGGATTCCTGGGTGTGCTGCTCGCGCGCAGCCTGCTGGCAGCCGAGAACCTGGCGTTTGCGGGCGGAGATCCAACTGCGATCGAACGCATCACCCTGGTCGACCGGGTGCCGCCACCGGCGGACCTGCTGGCTGATGTGCGCGTGCGCGCCGTGACCGGTGACCTCAACGAGTTGCTGCAAGAATCGACCAGCGCAAACGTCGTTATCCCTGCAGATACGACACTTGTTTTTCATCTGGCTGCGGCCGTCAGCGGCGAATGCGAAGCCGATTTCGACCTCGGCATGCGCAGTAACCTGGCTGCGACCTTAGCGTTGCTCGAACGCTGCCGGGCGCTGAAAACCAGGCCTATGCTGGTTTTCTCCAGTTCGTTGGCGGTCTTTGGCGACGCACCGGGGCAGCCAATGCCCAGCACTTTGGATGACAGCACGCTTCCAACACCGCAAAGCAGCTACGGTATCCAGAAGTTCATGGGTGAGCAGCTGGTGGCCGATTACGCGCGCAAGGGTTTTGTGCAAGGCCGCAGCGTGCGCCTGATGACGGTGAGCGTGCGTCCGGGCAAACCCAACGGCGCTGCGTCAGGCTTTTTGAGCGGCATGCTGCGCGAGCCCCTGGCTGGCGTGCGCGCGACATGCCCAGTTCCACCGGACACCCCGGTTGCACTGTCGTCTGCGGCTTGCAGCATCGAAGGGCTGATCTGTGCGGCCCAAACCAGCGATGCGGCCTGGGGCCCGCGCACTGCTCTGACCTTACCCGCGCTGACTACCACCCCGGCCGAAATGGCCGCTGCGCTAGCGCGCGTGGCGGGCACCCAGGTCGCAGCCCTGATCGACTGGACACTCGACCCTGCCATTCACAACATCGTTAAGACTTGGCCGGCGCGCATCCATGCGCTGCGCGCACAGAATCTGGGCCTGTTGCCGGAAGCCAGCTTTGACGACATCATCCGCGCCTATATTCAGGAAAACGTTCAGTCTATTCATACTCCCTAGCGGAGCGACGAGAGGCCGGCCGTGTCTAGCGACGCCCAGTGCTATGGCAGCTAATGTTATAAATCGGCTGATTTGTTTGAGGCGAGTTATTACGAACCTAGACTGAAATTTCACGCCAGCATAAAACCCGGTAAGGGAGCTGGCGTAGTACAACATTGTGTGGATTGAGATGATGAACTGGGCTCTGCGTTTAATTGCGCCATGGTTATTTTTGGCCGCCTTGGGTGCCCAAGCTGCGGTTGCACCAATTGTGATGAGTGTGCCAATTACTCCCGACATGGCGGGATTTGTGGATTCGCTTGCAAGGCAGCCATCCTATGCCGCGCTTGTATTGCGAAATGCGGGCTTTCCACTTAGTTTCTCTAAGCCGATAAGTATCGATAACTCTAGTTCTTTTCGTTTGGGAAATTATGCGGTCCAGTATTTGAAAAAAAGTGACAACATATATTCCTATGAAGTTCGGACAATCACCGACTTGGGCAAAAAAGTGGTTATGCCTGTGGAAATAGACGTTGCGGACCTTAGCGCGCGGATTGTCCGGATAAGGATGTATCCTGAATTCGCAGGGTTGATCCCGAAGGTCCTGATTAACCAGATTGAGTCGAGGTTAAAAAATATAACCCGTCCAAGGGCTCAAGAGAAGCTAGTTAGTTATCTCTTAGCGCGATCTAAAAATAGTCGCACGATGTCCGACTCAGAGCGCAATTATTTAGATCGAAAATAACTCAAGTTTTTAAGCATTAAACCTATATATCAGGGATAAATCAGTAATACCAGGAAATTGAAATGCGTAAAATTTGTTTACTCGGCCTTATCGTTGTTTTGCAAAACACCTATGCCCAGAATAGTTCAGTGCCTAATTGTCCGGGCACCTGGACTACGCATTCATGGAGTAATTGTTTGGGGGTGTATGTAACACCTGAGGGTAAAAAATACATTAGCGAGTTCAAAGACGAGGCGCCACAGGGCATCGGCAGAATTTATGAGCCCGACGGGTCTTTTTACAAGGGCAACTTGGTCCGGGGCAGAAAGCAGGGCAAGGGCGAGATTAGCTATTTGAACGGTGATCGGTATACAGGTGATTTTTATGATGACAAATTAGATGGCGAGGGCATCTATCACGTCATTATTAATAAGGGGCGGTATGAGGGCTCCTTCAAGGAAAACCTATTCGATGGGCCTGGCACGTTTTACTACTCTGATGGTAGTAAATACGTCGGGGGATGGAAAGCTGACCAGAAACACGGAAAAGGCATTGAATACAACGCACTGGGACGTGTTGAATTCAATGGGATGTACGAAAACGGGGAACGACAGTAGCGCTATCAGCGGTCTGAGTGCCCGGGCGTAGTGCACCCTCGGGGAATTAACCCTACTTCGCCATGGGCAGCTCGCTGCCAATCCACAGCGGGCGCTGCTCAAAGGCTGGCTTCATGGCATAGGCATCTTGGGCGACGGCGTCAACCACAGTGGTGTAGCGTTCGCGGCCCACAACGCCGGTACGGGCCCATTCTTTCAGCAGGTGGTAGGTGAATAGGCGGTGTCCACGGGGTCGCAGCGCATTCGCGAAATCATTGGGGCCACCGCCAGTTAAAACGGTCATGCGCGGATCAGCGGGTGGGGAGATCCCGGATTGGGTCGTGATGGATACGGGTGCGACGTCTTTGAAGATCAGGCTGTTGTCGTCGGTGCGCCCCGAAAAACAGGTATCCAGCACCACCAGGATCTGTTTGGCGCGGCTACTGAGCAAGATTTTGTAGATCTCGCTGAGTCGGAAAGGCGAGTCCTCCGGGATGTTGGCAGACGAATCCTGCGGAACCAGGA
>DAITMV010000270.1:0-2999 GCA_036834985.1 Burkholderiaceae bacterium
GCCCTGATCAACCAGCTGTTCGACCAGTTTGTCGCCCAAGCCTTCAATATCCATGGCGCGGCGGTGCGCAAAATGCAGCAGGGTTTGCTTGCGCTGCGCCGGACACACCAACCCTCCGGTACAGCGTGTAATGGCCTCATCCTCGGAACGAACCGCCAAGGACCCACACACCGGACAGTGGGTAGGCGTTGTGTAGGCCCTGGCGTGCAGGGGGCGGCGCTCGAGCACGGGTGCCAGCACTTCAGGGATCACATCACCTGCACGGCGGACAATTACCGTATCACCAATCAGCAAGCCTTTACGGCGAATTTCATCTTCGTTGTGCAAGGTCGCCGACGAGACAACCACTCCACCGACGTTGACAGGCTCAAGCTTGGCCACCGGGGTCAGTGCGCCAGTACGGCCGACCTGGACTTCGATATCCAGCAACACCGACAAGGCTTCTTGCGGTGGGTACTTGTGTGCCACTGCAAAACGGGGCGCTCGCGATACAAAGCCCAGTTGCCGTTGCGCGCTAAATGCATCTACCTTGTACACAACACCGTCGATGTCAAAAGGCAGACTGTCACGCTGCCCTCCGATCATGCGGTAATACGCCAATAGACCATCGACGCCGCGCACCGTGCTGCGCAAATCGGAGACGGGCAAACCCAGAGTAAACAGCCAACTTAGCAACTCAGTGTGGCTGGTCAGCGAATGCTCGCCACTGTATTGGCCCATCCCGTAGGCATAAAAACGTAGTGGCCGCGCCGCGGTGATTCGGGAGTCCAGTTGACGCAGGCTGCCCGCCGCTGCGTTGCGGGGATTGGCAAATATTTTGTCACCTGCCAGCGCTTGACGCTCATTTAAGGCATCAAAATCACGGCGGAACATCAAGACCTCGCCCCGTACATCCAGAACGGCGGGAGGATTATCCGTATAGAGTGTCATGGGGATGGCCCGGATGGTGCGAATATTCTCGGTCACATCCTCACCGGTTGCGCCATCGCCCCGGGTAGCCGCTTGAACAAAACGGCCATGCTCGTAGCGAATGTTGATTGCCAGGCCGTCAAATTTAGGTTCGACAGCGTAGGAAATGGTTGCCCCGTCCGCCAATTCCAGGCCCTCACGGCAGCGTTTATCAAACGCCAGAATATCCGCCTCTTCAAAACCGTTGTTCAACGACAGCATCGGGACTGCGTGCTCGACCTGTGCAAATGCGTCCTGTGCCTTGCCACCAACCCGTTGGGTGGGTGACAGGGGATCACACCAATGTGGATGCGCGGCCTCCAGAGCCTGCAGGGCTTTGAAAATGCGATCGTATTCCGCGTCTGGAACGGTGGGGGCATCAAGTACGTAGTACTCGTGGTTAAAACGTTCGAGCTGTTCCCGCAGTTGCTTGATTTCGCGAGCAGCCCGTCCCTGCTCCGTCTCTAAAGAGGGTTCTTCATCTGGAAACAGGGGCAAGGAATCGGTCACCATCACGCCGGATAATCTAGGCAAACAATAAACGTGCTGACAAGGAGCCTGGCGCAAACCCTGCCTGTGTGAGCGACTGCGCGCGTTGCGTCAATTGTTCACGAATAGCCTGAACGGCATGTGAATTGAGCTGACGGCCCGCATCATCCATCAAGGCACCGGTGTAACTGTCAGCAATGCGGGTGCCCAATGATGCAATGGCGTCAATGGCACGAATCGGGTCTGAGGCGTTGGGTACGTCCAGCGTAAAACTCATCACCCGTTTGCCCGGCGTGTCGTGAATCACGACGGAGGCCAAGGGCTGATCACCCTCTGCAAGCCACCAGTGGCGACCCACATTAACCCACCCGCCGTTGACCAACTGATCTTGCAGCACCTGGGGCGACACCGTGTCGGGCAACACGCAATGCAGCCCCATCAGGGTATCCAGGCTGGCGGCTTGCTGATCGAGTTTGTCAGCCCGGGTGATGACTTCGGCCATGTCTGGGCTTTCGATCTGGCCGGCATACAGCTCAACAAACTGCTCTAACCGGGCGATGAACTCTGAGTATTCAATGGCCGTCAGGGGCCCTTTGCGGTTGGCCAGTTGAATGGCCAGGCGAATATTGGCGATCTGCAGACCCGCAGCGGGCAAGTACCAGGTGTCATCCTGTTCGTCGGCACGCGTGCAGGCGATACGAACCGGTTTGTTGCCAGCACGGCGCAGCAACTGCAAGCGGTCATTGACCATGTCGACGGCCAGCGGTTTGTCCAGACTGATATACAAGACGGCGTGCAGCTTTTCATCCAGTGGAGCGGCAGCGCCGGCGGTGGGAGAAGGCTGGGTCACCGCAGCGTTGACACCTGCCATCATCTGCTGATCAAACTGGGCAGGCAGGCTTTGCCCTTGTGGTACGTCACCGGAGGGGACGTGAATGGTCGGCTCGGCACGGCCCTGTCCATACAGCAGCGGGTCGTCCGTGGGGTGCTCAAATCGCTGGTTGTTCTGCTTGCGAACGCGCAGATCCTGCCACCAGTTCCAAGCCACCATGATCACGATAACGCCGCCACCGACGGTGAGCAGTGCCAATTGAAGGTCGTTCATACGGATTCCGTTGCTAATTGTTCGGCTGAGGCCAGATCGACCGCCACAATGCGGGAGACTCCCTTTTCTTGCATGGTGACACCAATCAGTTGCTCAGCCATTTCCATGGCAATTTTGTTGTGAGAAATAAACAAAAATTGGGTTTGTTCTGACATTTTTTTCACCAGGCGTGAAAAACGCTCGGTGTTGGCATCGTCCAGCGGGGCGTCCACCTCATCGAGCAGACAGAACGGCGCTGGATTTAATTCAAAGATCGCAAACACCAAGGCTGTGGCTGTGAGCGCCTTTTCACCCCCGGAGAGCAAATGAATGGTGCCGTTCTTTTTGCCGGGCGGCTGGGCAAAGACCTGTACACCCGCATCCAGAATCTCCTCGCCGGACATCACCAAACGCGCCTCGCCACCACCAAACAGCAAGGGGAACAGGCGGCCGAAATGCCCATTGACGGTATTAAAAG
>DAITMV010000271.1:0-2998 GCA_036834985.1 Burkholderiaceae bacterium
ATCCGCTACCGCGGGAGCAGCCGGGGCGGCGGCATCCGCAGCGGGTGCTGCAGGGGCCGATGCATCAGCAGCAGGGGCTGGCTGTTCAGCCGCCGACGGTGGGCCTTTCTGATCGCTCTTGGGCGCTTCCAGCGCTTCAGGGTGAATCGGCATGAAGTGGTCTGCAATTGGATGCAGTACTTCGAACTGTTTCACCGCCAGTGGCAGGTAACCGACCATACACAAACCAATGGTCATCACGATGGTGGGCAATATCCAGCGTTCGTATCGCCAGTAGAAGGTCTTTTTCTTGACCTCATTATCGGCTTTACTGACCTCCTCCTCGCCGATCACCAATCGCGTAAGCAGCTGATTCAAGGCCACCGGTGGTGCCAGGTAACCCAATTCAAAGGCCACCAACACCATCATCCAGAAGTGGATCGGATCAATCCCGTTGGCGTAAGCAATCGGGGCCAGCGTACCGGACACCAGAATCACCGCACCAAACGGATCCATAAACATGCCCAGAATCACCTTGGCGACCATCAGGAAGCTCATCGCCACCCATACGTTCGGGAAGGTCTTGGGGGCCATCTCCATGATTTCCGCACGTTCAACCACGCCGCCCATGGCCAATGACAGCGTCATCAGCATGATCAGGGCGCCGATGTGGCCAATCGCTTCGGTAGTCGCTGCACGAATGGCAGGCTCCACACCTTCCTTGCGATCGTCATGTGCATCCTTGACCGTCGTTTCTGCCGCTGGGGAGGTGGCCAGTGTTGGCATCTTGTTTTTACCGCTGCGGATTTTGTCGAAAATCAACAGGAACAACATGATGGCAGGCATGATCACCGGGGCTGACGTTTCGTTCAGCTTGGTATCCAGCAGGTATTCATACGCCAGTACCACAGCAGCCACCAAGCCCACATACGGCAGCACGGCAGGCACCTGCTTCATCATCGCAGGGAAGGCCACCAGCGGACGCTCAATCGTCGTACGCTTGCGACGCGTGATCTGCGACACGATAAAGAACAGGGTCGATGTCACCAGGAACACATAGAAACCCCAGTGGTACAGCGCGCTGGAGGTCACTTGCTTGTTCAACGCAGCAATCAGAACGATCAGCAGGCAAGGGCGCAAGACCACACCCAGCGAACCGGACATGGCCGTGGCGGCCAACGCAAACTGCCGTGTACCACCGGCAGCACGCACCTCGTTGTACACAATACCACCTGCTGCAATCACCAAAATACCGGATGCGCCGGTGTAGGCGGTTGGCAGCGCTGCAGCCAGCAAGATGATGTAGGTCAACAGTTCGGGGGAGAACTTCCACGGACGCAGAATGTTCATGAACAAGTCAACAATACGGCTTTGCTTGAGCAACATACCCGACCAGATATACAGCGCCAGGCTCAGGAAAATGCTGGGCAGTTCAAGCAACTGGTTCACATAAATCGCCAGCCCCGAAAAGTTGCCATGCAAGAAGAAGTAACTGCCGCCCAAAATACCCATAAAACCAAACAGCGGAACCGACAGCAATGCGCCGCCAATGTCGCCACCCTTAGTCATGTTTTTAGGGACGTTCAACATCTGCTTGATACTGATACCGGCCAAGCTGATAAACAGCGCCATCCACAAAAAGTGCATGTACGGATGTTCAAGCTCAACACCGGATGCCAGTGATACGCGGTAATACGAGATCGATGAAATGGTCAGGAAAATACTGGCCAACGCAATCGAACCGGAGGCCAGCTTGTGCGACAGTGCTGTCGCAGCAGGGCGAATGACCACGTGGTGCATGCCCGCTGTGGTGATGATCGCAGCAAACGACACCATCAGCAGCAAGACCAGCGGACGGTTTTCCGTACCAAACTTGAACAGCGCAAAAAAGCCGGTTTCCAGTGTGCGGAATGCCTTTACGTGCGGTGTGATTCGTTCAGCAATCTTTTTGTACAGAACATGCTTTTCCTGGCACTGGCTGCGAGCCGCCTCCAGCGACTGGCGAATGGCGTTTGGATCAGCAGGGCCCGAGGCACCGAACAGGTCTCCCAGTCCATCATCAGAAGGCGCGGCCGCTGGGGCTGCGATCTGTTTTTGGACCTCTGCTTCGATGTCAATATTGGGGTTACATTCTGGTTTGGATGGGTCGCCGCGCAGCATGAAGTACTGCACGTTGTTTTTGGGGTCGCCAAACATCGACTCGCCCATTTTGAGCAGCTGACCGTGAATCATTTCGCCCGTACCAATCACCAAGGTGAGGATCAGCAGGGTAATCACAGGCAGGCCAAAGAACCACTCTACCGGAGTCCGGCCAAGCAGTAGTTTTCCTTTTGTCTCCATTTTTGTATATGCCCTTAATTTTTAATTTGCACCAGATTGTAATTCGAGTTTGTTGTATCAGCACACTGTAATTTGATATACCTGACAAACTACTCGGATTGGATGCACATTTGTGCATAAATCTTTTAAATATAAAAAAGCCTTATAGAACCGTTATGTCCGTAAAATACTTAATCAATACTGCACTGTGTTTGCTGACCATGGTTGCTGGCAGCCTCGTGTTTGCCCAATCGCCGGTTGCCATTCCTGACATGTCGCGCGAGGCTGAAAAGCTGTTAAAAGAGATGAAGCCGCTGGACAAACCCTTGCAGTTAAAGTTTTGCATTTTCGATTTACTCGGCAGAACAGGTCCTGTCTACAACGTCGCCAAAGACCTGGCTATTCAAGCCCAGCGCTGGAATGTTTTTGTTGAACTCCAGGTGTTTACCAACGAAGGTGTTGCTGCCGATAGCTTTAAAGCTGGCCAATGTGATGGGGTGGCCCTGTCCACCTTGCGGGCCCGTCAGTTCAATTCGTTTTTTGGCAGTCTAGATGCCGTGGGGGCCGTGCCCACCTATGAGCACATGAAAACAGCGCTCACGCTGCTCATGGGCAACCCCAAGTTCAACGCCCTGACGATCAGCGGTCCCTATCAGGTGGCCGGGATCGCGCCCCTGGGGGCGGCCTACGTGATGGTCAA
>DAITMV010000272.1:0-2981 GCA_036834985.1 Burkholderiaceae bacterium
GGCAATAAGTCCAAGGGCGCCGGGCAGCTCCGTATTGTTGGAGGCGCTTGGCGTCGTCGTGTGCTGGCCATTCCTGATGTCGATGGCTTGCGCCCTACGCCCGATCGGGTGCGTGAAACCCTGTTTAACTGGCTGGGCCAAACGCTCGACGGCCTTACGGTGCTTGATGTGTTTGCCGGCTCCGGAGCGCTGGGCCTGGAGGCTGCTTCACGGGGCGCTGCCGAGGTGACCTTGATCGACACGCATCCTGCGCTGGCCCGCCAGTTACAGGCGCATGTCCAAACCCTGCAAGGCTCCGCGCCCTTGCCAGTCAAGCTCACGGTTGTCCAGGCGGATGCCTTGGTGTGGCTGCAACGCGCAGCTGGCGCATTGTTTGACGTGATTTTTCTGGACCCGCCGTTTCGTTCCGACTTGCTTAAGCAGTCGTTGCCGCTGGCCCTTTCGCAAGTGGCACCCCAGGGTGTACTGTATATCGAGTGGCATGAGTCGTTGACGGGGGTAAACAACACGCAGTGGTCCGATTGGCTGCGTGAACTCGGTCTAGAGGTGTTTCGGGCAGACAAAGCCGGGCAGGTGCACTATCATTTGCTGCGCCGCGCATAAGGCGGGCTGAAGGAGCGTAACAATGAAGATAGCGGTCTATCCAGGGACCTTTGACCCGATGACTCGTGGGCACGAGGATCTGGTTCGTCGTGGAGCCAAGATATTCGACAAAGTGGTGGTGGGCGTGGCAGACAGCCGCAGCAAAAAGCCATTTTTTACGCTGCAAGAGCGTGTGGACATTGCACGCGAGGTGCTCGAGCACTATCCGAACGTGCAAGTGCAGGGCTTTTCAGGCCTGTTAAAAGATTTTGTGCGTTCACAAAATGCGGCGGTGATCATCCGTGGCCTGCGCGCCGTCAGTGATTTTGAGTATGAGTTCCAGATGGCGGGGATGAATCGTTATCTTTTGCCTGATGTCGAAACCATGTTTCTGACTCCGTCGGATCAATACCAGTTTATTTCGGGGACGATCGTGCGAGAAATCGCCACCTTGGGCGGAGATGTCGGCAAGTTTGTATTTCCATCCGTTGAGGGCTGGCTGGTTAAAAAATTCGCCGAGCGTGCGGCCGAACAGGCCGAAATGGATCGCGTCGCCAACGCTGGGGGTTGATGCGCCGTGGCACTCATCATCACCGATGAATGTATTAACTGTGACGTCTGTGAGCCTGAGTGCCCCAACGGTGCGATCAGCATGGGCCAGGAGATTTACGAAATTGACCCGGGCAAGTGCACTGAATGCGTTGGGCACTTTGATGAGCCGCAGTGCGTGGTGGTGTGCCCGGTCGAATGTATTCCTGTCAATCCGGACATGATCGAAACCCGGGATCAACTCCTCGCCAAATTCACCCGGTTGCACCCCGATAAACAAGCCGCTACTGACACAAGCCGATAATGCCCGGCGCAGTATCGCCCGGGTGGTCAGTCTGTGAGTCATTCGTCCGGGCTGGTTTTCGCCCGAGGTAGGGTCGGGGCTCTTGAATCCAGCCGTTGACCCATCGCCACGTGCGGGTCCTGATCCTGTCGGGATCTGTACAGATCAGGGACCACTGTGAGGGCTGAACAGGCATCGATTCACTGCCTTGTAGTTGCGTTGGGGAGAATGAAACCACCCGTCGCGCAAAATCGGCTTGTGCATCAAACGACCAGGACTGTGCTGCGTGGTCGGTATAAGACCACTGCCCTTGTTTGACCTGTAACCTCCCGTCGGCTACATTGAGGTGCGCCCGTTTGGCGCTAACGCTTGCCTGGTGGCTGTCCGGATCGTCGTCACGCCTCACGTAGGCGCGTATATCCTGCACAGAGACCGAGGGCGAAGGCCCCAGCCCCAAGGTCATCGATTGGATGGCCAGCGTGCCGTACCACGGGTAGTGGTCCAGCGGCCCTTTGGCCTCCAGTTCCAGGGACTCAATATTAAATCGCTGGTGATCACTGATAGTGCCAGATGACTGGCCGGATGGATGGGACAGGCGCCTGATCAGGCCCGTTGCGCGTATGTTCAGCGAGTTGACCGCCTCATCGCCGGCAAGGCCCAGCGGTAGCCAGCGTATTCCCAGTGTGGACTGCGTTTGTCCGTTTGGGTCAAACACAACGCGGTCGATGGTGACTTTTCCTTGCAGCGCCTCGCTGCGGATTTGAGCTTGTCCACCGGTTATCTCTACGCGGGTCAGGGCGCCCTGCCCGGTTCCACTCGACAGTTGAAGAACATTCCATCGACCGTCGTCATCGGTTTGAAGCCAGGCGGTGGGTTCTGTGAGCAAAAGGCGTTCAGGGCTGCGATTGCCCGCGATGAGCTGGCGCCAGGCCCAGTCGAGCGTGAGCAGCGGGGCGATGAGCAGTGGTTGTTCTCGATCGGGTCGCCCGAGCGTTGAACGGTTGCTGAGGGTGTCATCGGCCTTGACCGCGAGCTGCATCTGCAACAAACGCACGCGGGGCGACGGCAGCACCGATGCCACAACCCCCTGCGCTTTGATCTCATAAGGTTTGCTTCGTGTGTGCCACTGGAGTGCCGGCTCGTATACAAACGAGGGCACGGGCACTCCATGCCACAGGCCAATTGCGATGATCACTGCCAACAGGCTTGCCAACCATTTGTTGATCACCGCGTCAGACCTGTCTGCTTACACCACGTTTAATGTGACTTCGATGTTGCCACGGGTCGCATTGGAGTAGGGGCAAACGATATGGGCGCGTGCCACGAGGTCTTCGAGGGTGCCGCGTTCCATGCCGGCTACGGAAATGTTCATTTCAACCTGAATGCCAAAGCCGTTTGGAATAGGGCCGATCCCCACATGGGAGGTGATGGAGGGTTCAGCGGTCAGCTGGATTTTGTCGCGGCCCGCGACAAACTTCATGGCACCCACAAAGCAGGCCGAGTAGCCAGCTGCGAATAATTGTTCAGGGTTGGTGCCCGGGCCGCCTGCGCCACCCAAGGCCTTTGG
>DAITMV010000273.1:0-2973 GCA_036834985.1 Burkholderiaceae bacterium
GCCCTCCAACGCAAGCGCCCACTCCCGCACCGAGTTGCACCCCGCAGGGGAAAATCATTACCGGGACCGACTGCGACGATCGTTTAACCGGCACCGCAGGCGATGACATCATCATCAGCGGCCCTGGCCACGACATCATCAAAGGGGGAGCTGGGCACGATACTTTCGTATTTAATCTGGACTCGGATTACGGCAAAACATGCTCTATCATCAATTTCGATACGATTCTCGATTTCAAAATCGGTGAAGATAAACTGGCACTCAAAACATCAGAGCCCCACTTCAATGTCAACGATAATGTTGTCTTGACACTGATTGATGCCGACGGCGACAAGGCCAAAGACGATATTCAGGTCAGCGTCAAACACAGCGATGGACACACCGATATCATCGCCAAACTGATCATCGACAACCCGCAAGCCACAGACCTCTCACAACTCAAAGACAGCATCAGTGTTATACCCTCAGCATCTGCAGGCTCATGTGGGTCAACCCAGTTTAATTTTGATAAGTTGAAAGTGTGGTTACAAGAAAAAGACGCCTCGGCGGACCAATCCGTTCACTTGACGTCTACAGCCAAAACAGCGGACTCACACTCGGTCGCATCCACGCCTCATGACACCGTTCATGCTCTGGAGAGCCACTTTCATCAGGCGGACCTGGAGTTACTGAAAAATTCGTTGAAGGTAGACCATACGATGGGGGTGTAAATCCGCGGGGCGTTTAAACGAAAACGCCCCATAGTCCATTGGCGATAGAGCCTTTCAAGGTGCACCGTCAAATGCACTCGTTCAGCTCAACTTGGCCAACGCCACCACCAGCCACTTCATGCCCTGTTTGCCAAAATTGATCTGCACCCGCAAATCATCGCCCTGCCCCTCGTAGTTAACCACCAGCCCTTGACCAAACTTGGTGTGGTTGACCGTCTGACCAATCTTGTAAGGCCAGCTGGTTCGGAGCTGGTTGATTTTCAGCACGGCCGCATCCTGCTCGCGGGAGCCATAACCGCCACTGTAGCCACTGGTGTTGCCCCGCCCGTATGAGCCAGCGCCCTGCCCAAACGTACCTGGTGCGCCCCATCGGGTTTCGGTGTTGTCCCACGCTTGCTTGACGAGGGTCGGTTTAGGCGCTGCCAGCCACTTGATGGCCTCCTCGGGCAATTCATCCAGGAAGCGCGAACGCATGTTGTAACGGGTTTGACCATGCAGCATGCGTTGCTGCGCATAGCTCAGGTACAGTCGCTGACGGGCACGGGTGATGGCCACATACATCAGGCGGCGTTCTTCCTCGATACCGTCGACCGTGGAGCCATCCCCCCCTTCGACAGACGTACCAATGCTGTTTTCGTGCGGAAACAACCCCTCCTCCAGGCCTGTGACAAACACCACATGAAACTCCAGCCCCTTGGAGGCATGCACGGTCATCAACTGCACCGCATCCTCACCTTGTTGGGCCTGATTGTCACCGGCCTCGAGCGAGGCATGTGATAAAAAGCCCGCCAGCGGTGATGCGATCTCGACAGCAGGCTCGGCATCGGTACCAATCGCATCTTGCGGATACCCTTCAATCTGCACATACGCGGCAGCCGCGTTGATCAGTTCTTCCAGGTTGTCCACCCGGTCTTCACCCTCTTTGTCATTGCGGTAGTGCTCGAGCAAACCGGAATCGGCAATCACCAGTTTGACGATCTCGGGCAGGCTCAGTCCGCGCGCAGCAAAACGCATACGCTCAATCAATTGTACAAAACCGGCGAGCGACGAGCCGCCTTTACCGGCGACATGTGCCACCGAGCGGTACATGGAGGCGCCGGTGCTCCGCGCGCTGTCCTGCAGGGTTTCGAGTGTGCGCGCACCAATTCCGCGGGGTGGAAAGTTTACGACCCGCACAAAGGAGGTGTCATCGTCCGCGTTTTCGAGCAGACGCAAATACGCCAGCGCATGCTTGATCTCGGCGCGTTCAAAAAAGCGCAAACCACCATACACACGGTACGGAATGCCGTGGTTAAACAGCGCCTGTTCAACCACCCGCGACTGCGCGTTGGAGCGGTACAGCACTGCAATATCGGACCGGGCGTGGCCTTCGTTGATCAGCGACTTGATTTCCTCGATGATCCAGCGGGCTTCGTCCAGATCGCTCACCGCCTCATTGACGCGAACCTTCTCCCCTTCGCCCGAATCGGTCCACAGATTTTTACCCAGCCGTGCCTTGTTGTGCGAAATCAAATGATTGGCCGCCTGCAACACATACCCTACCGACCGGTAATTTTGCTCAAGCTTAATCCGATGACGGACCGCAAAATCGCGCTCATATTGCGTCATGTTTGATACGCGTGCCCCTCGAAACGCGTAAATCGACTGATCATCATCACCCACCGCAAACAGACAGCCCTCCGGCCCAGCAATCCGCTTGAGCCAGGCATACTGCAAGGGGTTGGTGTCCTGAAACTCATCGACCAAAATATGCTGAAAGCGCGCCCGGTAATGCATTGTGAGTTCGGGGTGATTACCCAACAGCTCATAACAGCGCAGCAGCAATTCAGGAAAATCAACCACCCCTTCTTTTTGGCATTGAGCCTCATAAGCCTCGTACATCATCACCATTTTGCGGCTGAACTCATCCCGCGTATCGCAACCGGCCGGGCGCAAACCTTGCTCCTTGGCCGAGTTGATGAAACTTTGGCACTGTTTGGGCGGGTAGCGCTCATCATCGATATTCAAGCTTTTGTAAAGGCGCTTGATGGCCGAGAGCTGGTCTTGAGTGTCCAGAATCTGAAAGGTTTGCGGCAAATTGGCATCGCGGTAATGCGCACGCAGCATCCGGTTGCACAAACCATGAAAGGTGCTGACCCACATCCCACGGGTGTTGATGGGCAGCATGGCCGAAATGCGGCTGAGCATCTCTTTGGCCGCCTTGTTGGTGAAAGTCACCGCCAGCACCGACGCCGGACTGATTTGCCCCGTTTGCACCAGCCAG
>DAITMV010000274.1:0-2940 GCA_036834985.1 Burkholderiaceae bacterium
GCATCGACTCTATGACTCTCCCGACCGGCTCAAACAGCCCTTAAAACGGGTGGGTGATTCATGGGAACCCATCAGCTGGCAACAGGCGCTCAGCGAAATTGGCGCGAAGGTCAAGCAGTTGCAATCCATCAGTCAAGATGCAACAGCGATGTACATGGGGACGGCGGCTGGCTTTAGTATTTTGCATCCGATCTTTGCCAATGGCTTCATGCAGGGGCTGGGGTCACGCAATTTGTTTTCATCGGCCACCCAGGATTGCGCCAACCGCTTTGCTTCATCAACCCACATGTACGGCTCACCGCTGATTCATCCGTTTGTGGATCTGGATCATGTGAAATGTCTGCTGATCGTGGGGACCAACCCCTCCGTATCAAAGTGGACTTTTCTTCAGGTGGCTCATCCCAATAAACGCATTAAAGAGCTGCTTGCGCGTGGCGCCAAGGCCATTTTCGTCGACCCACGCTACACGGAATCGGCCAAGCTGGGGTCGGCTCATCTGTACATTCGACCCGGTACCGATGTGTACTTTCTCCTGTCGTTTTTACATGAGGTTTTTGTCCAGCGGGGTGTTGATGAGGTGCGGGTCGCGACGTACATGCGGGGCCTTGAGCAAGTGCGTGAGCTTGTTGCCCGATGGACGCCTGAGAAAACCAGCCCGGTGACGGGCATTGAGCCGTCTGACTTGCGTGGATTGGTTCGTGATTATCTGCAATCAGGTGCCGGTGCGATTGTGACGGGCACAGGCATAGGGCAGGGGCCGCAAGGGACGCTGGCACATTGGTTGGCAGAGGTGACCAACGCGGTGACCGGCAATCTGGATCGTCGAGGGGGAACATTGGTTGGCCGTGGTATCTTTGACTTTGCCGCATTGTGTAAAAAGAGCGGTGTGTTTGATGAGCCCAGGCGCTCACGCATCGGGGGCTTTGCGCAGGTCAACGGATGTTATCCGGGCGGCATTTTAGCCGATGAAATATTGACGCCCGGACAGGATCAAATCAAAGCCCTGTTTGTGACCGGCGGCAACCCTTTGTTGACGATGGCGAACTCGGCCCGTTTGCGTCAAGCCCTTTCACAATTGGAGTTATTGGTTGTTACCGATATCTACCAGAACGAAACAGCCAGCCTGGCGCATTATGTGTTGCCTTCAACCTCGCCCCTGCAAAGGCCCGACCTGCCGTTTGTGTTTCCCTTATTCTTGGGCATGCAGTCCATTCCTTATTTGGCCGCGACCGAGGCGGTGGTTCAACCGCAGGCCCTGCAATGGGATGAAGCGACGATTTATACCGAGTTGGCCCGGGCCTGCGGAGTCTCGTTGTTTGGTTCCAAGGTGGCCCAGTGGGCGGTGAGCTCCCTGATGCACTTGAACCGTTGGACAGGGCGCCTTCGATCGCCAGGCAAAAGCAGGGGAGTACCACAGACAGTCTTGATGGATTTGATGCTCTGGCGAAGTGGCCACGGACGTTTTGGCGAGCTGCTCAAGTTTAGCTCGGGACGGCCATGGACGGGCGCACGACCTGATGACTATCTGGGGCAGAGGGTGCTCACCTCGGACGGATTGGTTCAACTCGCCCCAAGCACGTTTATTGAGCGAGCCCATCGATTGGATGAGGACTTTTTGGCCGAACAGGCCAGCATTGAGCGAGCCGAGTTGAGATTGATCAGTAAACGGGTTCACAGTACGCATAACTCATGGACTCAAAACGCGACTGAATTGACAGACAAATCCGGCCACAGCAACTACCTGTATATGCATCCTGAGGATGCCGGTGCGCGGGATCTTGATGAGCAATCGATCGCGGATATCACAACACCCGTAACCACGATTCGATTGCCGGTCAAATTGTTGCCTGATTTGATGCCCGGTACGGTGGCCATTCCGCATGGGTGGGGGCATCAACACGCCAAGGGTTTGACGATTGCCTCTGCACTGTCGGGGGCCAATGTGAATCTGTTGTTTGCTGACGGACCTGAACACATTGATCCGTTATCGGGCATGTCTGTGTTGACGGGGGTGCCGGTGCGCATAACGCTGGCCGCAGGTTCGCTGGATTCGAGCTCATGGTCCGGCCTGCCGGACAACTCTGTTAAGCAGATGCCAAGGCCGGTATCAACCTCACCGCATTGTGCCGTGTCATAAGGGCCAGTTGCCCCAGTGAGACACCTCGTATGTCCGCAATCACCTCGGCGATGCTGGGCAGTTCACCCGGCTCATTGCGTTGCTTGTACATCCAGTTCGGTGCGATGTCAGGTGAATCGGTCTCCAGCACAAGGGCATGGTCGGGCATGGTTTGAATCAGTCGGCGGATTTGCAAGGCCCGGTCAAAAGTAGCCGCCCCGCCAAAACCCAAGGCACAGTTCATCTCGACAAAGCGTTTGGCTTGCTGCTCGCTGCCATTAAAGGCATGGGCAATGCCACTGATGACGGGGATGCGCTTTAAACCCTTGAGGACCAAATCCTGGGCGCGCCGGACATGCATCACCACCGGCAGCTCAAATTGCCGGGCGATTTTCAGTTGGCGTAAAAAAAAGCGCTCTTGCCGTGCCATGTCACTGTCTGGCACAAAGCCGTCCAGACCGATTTCCCCGATGCCCGCAAACTTGGGGTCGTTCAGCGCTGCCGCTACTGCGTCATTCAGGCGGTCGAGATCGTCCTCCTCCGAGCGTTCGACATACATGGGGTGAATCCCCAGCATATAGACCGCACCGGGGATGTCGTGTGCAAGCGTCCGCACTGTCTCAAAGTTGTTGTGGTGTACCGCAGGGATCAAAAAGCCGCTGACCCCAGCACCCATGGCGCGCGCGATGACCTCGTCGCGATCTGCGTCGAACTCAGAAGCGTCTAAATGTAAGTGCGTGTCGATCCACATGCGTACAATAGTGCCATGATTCGACGATGGTTACGACGGCACACCCCAAACGCTGACACCTTGCAACGGCAGG
>DAITMV010000275.1:0-2927 GCA_036834985.1 Burkholderiaceae bacterium
AGCCAGAACGGGTTTTGTTCAGTCCGGTTTTTAAGCGTCCGAGCCAGTCGTTGCGCTGTCCGGGGATGTGTGGCGTGAGTTTGCCCGAGGACTCATCATCGGGATTCGGGGTACCATCAGATTTTCGGAAACCAAACATAGGGTTTGCTGTCGATGTTAGACCCGCCAGGCCTCAACGATGCGTGGCACCGGGATCCGCACAGGTTTTAAAGAGTAAACCTCATTTTAGCATTGGGGTTGGTGTTTTTTTGGGATGTGACGTTAATGAGAATGATAAAAGCGTGTTTAACCTCCCTGACGGCGCTGGTTGTAGCCATCAGCCCTTGGGCTGCCTATGCCCAGCAGGACGGGATCACCGAGTTCAGCTTGAAAAACGGGATGAAGGTCATCGTCAAGGAGGACCACCGATCGCCGACGGTGGCCCACATGGTCTGGTACCGCGCAGGCTCGATTGATGAGTTCAACGGCACCACAGGCCTGGCTCACGTCCTTGAACACATGATGTTCAAGGGCACCAAAACGCTCAAGCCAGGTGAGTTTTCCCGCAAGGTGGCGGCGCTGGGTGGTCGCGAAAATGCGTTTACCAGCACCGATTACACCGCCTATTTTCAGCAAATCCAGAGCAAAGACCTTAAGACCGTCATGGCGCTGGAAGCCGACCGCATGAGCAACCTGGTGTTGAGCAAAGAAGAGTTCGACAAGGAAATCAAGGTCGTGATGGAAGAGCGTCGCTGGCGCACCGACGACAAACCGCAGGCGCTGTTGTACGAAGCCCTGCAGGCCAATACCTTTGTGGCCGCACCCAATCGCGTCCCGGTGATTGGCTGGATGGGCGATCTGGAAGCCATGACGTACCTGGATGCCAAGCACTGGTATGACACCTGGTATGCCCCCAACAATGCCACGTTGATCATTGCGGGCGATGCAAACCCTCAGCAGGTCAAGCTGTGGGCCGAGCAGACCTACGGCAAAGCCAAGCCGAAGGTACTGCCTGTGCGCAAACCGCAGCCCGAGCCGGAGCAAAAGGGTGCCAAGCGGATACAGGTCAAAGCGCCGGCCGAAAACCCCTACATGATGGTCGGTTTTCGGGTGCCGTCCCTGCGCGATGCGGATAACGATTCAGATCCATATGCCCTGTCGGTGCTCTCCGCGGTGCTTGATGGGTACGACAACGCACGCATGGGCAAGGATCTGGTGAAAACACAGCGTATTGCAGACCAGGCGGGTGCCGGCTACGACATGACGTCGCGGGGCCCCACGCTCTTTTTGCTTAATGGCACACCTGCCAAGGGCAAAACCACCGACGAGCTGGAGAAAGCCCTCCTGGCGCAAATCAAGTTGATCGCCGATCACGGGGTCTCCGAGGCGGAGTTGTCACGCGTCAAGGCGCAACTGATCTCCTCACAAATCTACAAGCGCGACTCGGTGTTTGGTCAGGCGATGGAAATTGCCCAGTATGAGATGACGGGTATTCCGTTTACCAAAATCCCGGTCGTGATCAACAAGCTAAAAGCCGTTACGGCCGAGCAGGTGCAGGCGGTGGCAAAAAAATACTTTGATCCGGATACCAGCACCACCGGTGTCTTGGTGCCCTTGCCTGTGACACAAAAGCCGATGGCCCGTCCCCAGGGGTTGAACCATGGTTAAGCCGGTCACTGTCAATGCCTTGTGTGTGGAGCCGTTTATGTCTTTGAAGAAGTTGCAATGGGTAGTCGCCGGTGTGGCTGTGCTGGCCTCCCAGTGGGCTGTTGCCGCCCTGCCGATTGAGTCCTGGGTGGCGCCTACGGGTGCCAAGGTCATGTATATGCGGGCGGTTGGCATCCCGATGCTCGATGTTCAAGTCGATTTTGACGCCGGTAGCCGACGTGATGCACCGCAGTTAACCGGTGTGGCCGGCATGACCGCCGGTTTGTTGTCCAAAGGCGTCGCAGAGGGCACACGCTCGCTGTCTGAAGCTCAAATTGCCGATGCATTTGCAGATATCGGCGCGGGCATGGGGGCGGGCGCCTCAGCAGACCGCGCCACAGCGGCTATGCGTACGCTGACGTCTGAACCGGAGCTGAGCAAAGCATTGGCGCTGATGGCCAATGTGCTGCAACACCCCGCTTTTCCCGATGAGGTCCTGCAACGAGAAAAAGCCCGCGCCATCTCCGATATTCGCGAATCGGCGACCAAACCGGATGCAATTGCCAGAAAAACCTTCATGAAACTGATGTACGGCAATCATCCCTACGGCGCAGAGGCCACCGAGCTTACGATCGGAGCGATTGACCGCGCCGCGCTCGAGTCTTTTTACAAAGCCAATTACGCAGCCTCGCGGGCCGTAGTGTCCATGGTGGGTGATATTTCCCGTGCTCAGGCCGAGCAGATCGCCGTGCAGTTGACCTCTGATTTGCCGGTCAGTGCTGCGCCCGCTCCGCTCCCGGCGGTCACCCTGCCAAGGGCGACTGAGCAGCGTATTGAACACCCGTCTTCGCAAAGCCATGTGCTTGTGGGCCTGCCTGCCCTTGAGCGCGGCGATCCGGATTTTTTCCCGCTGGTGGTGGGTAATTACGTACTGGGTGGTGGCGGGTTTGTATCCCGTTTGATGAACGAAGTCCGTGAAAAACGTGGCTTGGCATACAGCGCATACGCTTATTTTTCGCCGATGGCCCAGTCGGGTCCGTTTGAGTTGGGTTTACAGACTAAGAAAGAGCAAACCAATCAGGCGCTTAATGTGGCTCGCGATACCTTGCTGACGTTCCTCAAAAATGGTCCTACGGAGGCTGAACTGACCGCTGCCAAACAAAACCTGGTGGGCGGCTTCCCCTTGCGCATCGACAGCAACAAGAAGTTGCTTGACCAAATTGCGGTAATCGGGTTTTATCAGCTCCCTAACGATTATCTGGACCATTGGAGTGAACATGTCGAGCGCGTCACCGTCGCGC
>DAITMV010000276.1:0-2904 GCA_036834985.1 Burkholderiaceae bacterium
TATCTGGTCTAAACCATGATGTGACAGGCCCGCTGCAGGGGCATGGTTGCTTGCCCCTTGCCCGGGAGTTATCAGTGCAATTGAACGGTTTGTACCCCGGCTTCCTCAGGTAACTCGGCATGCATCAGTTCACCCTCGGGATTCGGGTAAATAGGCGCGCCGCAATCCTCGCAATACTCCAGCGGGAAACGCTCTTCAAGCATGTGTATTTTATTGATGCCCACCTCTTTGAGGAGGGTTTCGATGCGGGCACGTACAATCGGATTGTCTGGTTCTGACGGCAGGTCATTCTCATAGACGGGGTCCGGTTCATTGCCGTACTCCTCACCCAACAGAGGCCACACCACGCCGTGGATGATGTCGGAGGATTCCTTGGTGCAAAAGCCGATGCGGTATTCTTCAACTTCCCCGCGTTCAACAAATGCTCCGACGCTGGCGATCAGCTCCGATGGTTGCAGATTCACAGCGGTACTCAAAAAGGCGATGGACGCTTTGACTGAGTAGGCGCGGGCCTCCCGCTCCGCTTGACGGCATACGCTATATAAACCGTTGGGCAGCAGAATTTCAATCGAGCAGCCCGGCAAGAGTTTTTGTATCAAGCTGCTGGCATGCGCCTTCCAGGCTTTTAAGACTTCATCGCGTGATTGCACCAGACTGCCGGTTGGGGTTTCCTGTTGCCAGCGGAACATGGGCAGACCTTCGGGCACGGTGATCGACCCAATCAGGTAGCGGGCATCGGATAAAAAGTTTTGGGTGTCTGGCAGGGTTTGAATATCCAGCGTGACTTGCTGGTTGTCCAGCACGGCGCGTCCCAATTGTCGCGCCAATTCGGCGGCCGCCGTATAGCTTTCGGGCAGTTGATCGGGGCTGAACAGGAAGTCTGCAAGCGTCAGCTCGACATGTTCGGCCAGTACGTGGCTTTTAAGCTCCTTGGTCAGCGCTGCCACCATGTCCATGTCAAATTTGCCCGATGAAATGGAGTAATTTGACCACGCCAGCACCGGCGCTGCGATCAACAGGACTTCACGACCCGCCTCAAGCACCGGCGATTCAACACAGTTTTCGATGGCAAAGGCAAGCTCGTCATAGGCGCGAATGTGACTGTCGTACAGGTGGTCCAGCGTTTGCGTCAAGGTCAGATCTGATCGGCCTTCCAGCATGGGCGCCACGGTAGCAAACAGGCGCCGCTTCCAGAACCGCCGCTCACCCCGGCTGCCCGCTTCGGCCAGCAAGATGGCGACCTGCGCCAGCGGCCTTGCGTACTTGGACAAACGTGAGCGTGAGGCGGTGTTCAGTGGCTTGCGGCGCATGCAGTTATTCCCGAGGGTCGATATGTGTCCCTATTGTACGCGGTGATTGTTTTTTTCCCATTCGGGAGGGCCAAAAATATGCCAGATGGCTTGGGTGAGGCTTTTGGATTCCCAGGCATCAAGGAACATGGCTTTCCATTCGTGGGTATTGAGCGTCCAGATATTGTTGGTTTTGGGTTGTTCAACGATGCCATATTCCACCGGTTGCTCGTCCAGCTCGTCCTGGAAGGTACCAAACAGGCGATCGTAAATAATCAACATGCCGCCATAGTTTTTGTCGATATAAATCGGATTGCGACCATGGTGGACGCGGTGATGGCTCGGCGTGTTAAAAATGAATTCGAACCATTTGGGTAATTTGTGTACCGCTTGGGTGTGGACAAAGTACTGGTAGCCCAGATCGACACCGTATGCCAGCAATACCGCCCAAGGCGCAAAGCCGACCAGCAGCATGGGGGCCCAGAACAGCTGATGCAGATTCACCGCGTAAAACATGCTTTGGCGCATCGCGGTGGTTGTATTCATGTTCTCGCCACTGTGGTGTACCACATGGGCGCACCAGAACCACCGAATACGATGGCTACCCCGGTGAAACCAGTAATAACAAAACTCCACACCGAAGACCAAGGCCATAAAACTCAAGGGGGTAATTGCGATGGTGGTGATTCGGAAGCTGTAAATAAAATCCATCAGTACGCCCACAAACAGGAGGAACCACACGGGTTCGAGCAACTGGTACGTGGCGCCGAGCAGCATATTGGCGGTGAGCGCTTTACGCTCAAATACATCGGCCCTGCCTTGTCGGCGCATGTACAGCCACTCGATCAGCGTGGCCAACAGGAAAAACGGCGTGAGCAGCGTCAGATAAACCTGCTTCCAGTCAGGGTTGGGTCCAAAGACAGAATGCAGCAGGGGCAGGGATTGCGTGATCAGATCTTGCATGGGGTCTCCGTCGAAAATCTTTTTCTGATGACTGCATTGTGGCCGGGTTTAGGGTCGGTGGCTTGATTTGAGAAGACAAGTGTTTGTTAATTGACGCCAATGTGCATGTGTGATCGTGCTTGTCTGAGGCGGTTGGATAAGGGCAGTCCCAGGCCGTCACAGATTGTTCATACAGACGAATCAATAGTTCGAATATAATAGAATTATGGAAATATTAATCGACTCATCGACGGTAGTTAAAGCACTCGCGGCCTTGGCTCACGCCTCGCGGCTGGACGTTTACCGCGCCCTGGTGGTAGCGGGCTCAGACGGTCTAACGCCTGGCCAGTTGGGCGAGCGTTTTTCGCTGGCCGGGGCAACGCTGTCGTTTCATCTCAAAGAGTTGCATCACGCCGGTTTGATCCGGCAACAGCGTCAGGGGCGCCATTTGTATTACAGCGCTGATTTTGAGCAGATGGCATCAGTGCTCGCGTATCTGACTGCCAATTGTTGTGGTGGGCAAGCATGTGAGGCCACCGCTTATTTTGAATCAAACAAGGATATTTGTTCATGACCATCAATGTATTGGTGTTGTGCACGCATAATTCGGCCCGCAGCGTGTTGGGCGAAACCATGCTTAACCACCTGGCAGCTCAACTGGGCAAGCCTGTAC
>DAITMV010000277.1:0-2897 GCA_036834985.1 Burkholderiaceae bacterium
GATCAAGGCCTGGTTGATGCCTGTCGATGGCGCATTGCCCCCGAGTGTCGGCAAAATGGGTTCGGTACAGTTGGGCAGGGTGCCCATCCGGGTTTTGCCGTCGGCGCTCTCGACGCTCAGTGTGGGTAATGGCACGCCGCCATTTAAAAATTCACCGACATTCGAAAGATAAATCCTGTAGATCACCAACACCGTGCCGTCGTTGGGCAAGCCTGCCGACGCCAGAGCCGTATTGCCGCTGTAGAGGGTGTTGGGCGCGCGAAGGGCCTTTGGATTTTGCGTGGGGGAGTCCCCATACTGCACATAGCTAGTGTATTTTCCACCGTAAGAAGCGCCGGGCACCGCATAAGGGTTTTGACCGGTTTGAGGGGTGATTTCCTGGTCCGCGATGGCATCGGTGGGACGCAGGGCAGGGTCGTAGACATTAAACGAGAAGTAGCGGGCGTTCGGGTATTGCCCATCGATCCTGATGCGGTTGCCGGGTGTTAATGGCAACGCGGCAACCCAGTATTTGGCCGCGGTATCCGGAAAGGCAATGTTGGCCCGATCAGCATCTGATGCGACCTGCCAGCCACAGCCGATACCTGCAGGAGTGTCTTGTGCACTCGCGGCAGACAAAAGGGTGCCTGCTGGGGCATTATTGCTGTTGGCTGTATTTGACGAGCCCGCTGTGGCGTTAGACGAGCCGCTTCCTGAGTCAGCGCCGCATCCACCAAGCAGCAGGATCATGACTGCGACGCACAAAGCGGTGGTGGTGTACCTGCGAGTGTAATTCATAAGCAATCGTGTTCCTTTTTGATTGATACTTGTCAACGACGCAGTTGGATGAGATGTGACAAATAAGCCGGCTTGCGGCCATGCGGCATCCATAACAAATAACAAGGGCTGACTAAAATCCTTAACAGCCCACAGTATCCGAGGAGACACACATGCTTTCTACCCCTTCAACCACGCCGGTTCACACGCGTCGACGAGCCTGTCATCTGTGTGAAGCGATTTGTGGTTTGGTCATCGAGGTCCAGGACGGGACCGTCCTGTCGATCAAGGGGGACGATCAGGATCCGTTCAGTCGCGGGCATATTTGCCCCAAGGCGATTGCGTTAAAAGATATCCAGGAAGACCCGGATCGCCTCAAGCAGCCTGTCAAAAAGGTCGATGGCCGCTGGGTCCAGATCGGTTGGGATGAAGCCATTGAGCTGGCCTGCGAGGGCTTGTTCCAGGTGCAGCAGCAATACGGCGCCAACGCAGTGGGCGTGTACCAGGGCAATCCAAATGTACATAACTGGGGGTTGATGACCCATAGTGCCAATTTTTTGGGACTGCTCAAGACGCGCAACCGATTTTCAGCAACATCCGTTGACCAGTTGCCCATGCAATTGCTGGCTTACTGGATGTTTGGGCATCAATTGCTCATCACCATCCCGGACATTGATCACACCGATTACTTCCTGATGCTCGGCGCCAATCCGATTGCCTCGAACGGCAGCCTGATGACCGTCCCCGATGTGGCCAAACGCATCAAGGCGCTCCAGGGGCGAGGTGGAAAACTGGTCGTGGTGGATCCCAGAAAAACCGAGACAGCGCTGGTGGCTGATGCACATCACTTCATCAAACCCGCTGGTGATGCGGCATTTCTCTTTGCGATGATCCACGTCATTGTGTCCGAAGGGCTGATCCGGCTGGATCGATTGGGAGGGATGACGGACGGACTGGATCAGGCTTTGGCTGCCATCGCTGATGTAACCCCCGAAGTGGCACAAGCCGAGTGTGGCATTGATGCTGACATCATACGCACCATCGCCCGTGACTTTGCGAAGGCCGACAAAGCCGTTGCGTATGGGCGCATGGGGGCCTGTACCCAGCGATTTGGTACTCTGGCGCAATGGGGCATTCAACTGCTCAATCTGATCACCGGCAATACGGATCGCGTGGGCGGTAGCCTAGTGACTCAACCTGCACTCGATTTGATTGCTGCACCCAACAGCAAGCCGGGTAGCTTTGGTCGTTGGCACAGCCGGGTCAGCCAAAAACCTGAAGTGCTGGGCGAGTTCCCCAGTGCCATCATGGCTGAGGAAATTCAAACCGAAGGTGACGGGCAAATCAAGGCCTTGGTCACGATAGCCGGTAATCCGGTGTTGTCCACGCCGAATGGTCAGCGGCTGGACCGTGCGCTGGAAAGCCTCTCGTTTATGGTGTCGGTGGATTTGTATATCAACGAAACCAATCGGCATGCCAATTTGATTTTGCCTACCACGGGGCCGCTTGAGCATGATCAGTACGATCTGATTTTTAATATATTCGGAGTGCGTAATCAGGCCAAGTACAGTGAGCCTACTTTGCCCAAGCCCGATGACAGTCTGGACGATTGGGAGTTGATGGATCAGCTGGCCGCCTGCTACGCCAGCAAATTGGGTAAGCCGGCCCGCCCGTCGATGCCGCCGCAGATGCTGCTCGACATGGGCTTGCAGATGGGCCCTTACGGCGCAGACACGACCCACAAGCTCAGTTTGGAGTTGTTAAAGCAGAACCCTCAAGGTATTGATCTGGGGCCATTACGTCCCAGCTTTCCGCAGCGCTTGATGACACCCTCCCAGACCATCTGTGCAGCACCGCCGGAGGTGCTCAGCGCCGCCAGCGCCTATGTGGGTCAGCTGTTGTCAAACGCCCCAGCCGCAAGCGATGCGACATTGACCTTGATCGGGCGCAGGCACATTCGCAGCAACAATTCGTGGATGCACAATTCGGAGCGATTGGTCAAAGGTAAGAATCGTTGCACCGCACTCCTGCACCCGGTGGATGCTAACCGCTTAGGGTTGATGCCAGGGCAACTGGTTCGTGTGCTTAGCCGAGTGGGTGAAGTCACCTTGCCGCTGGAACTATCCGAGGAAGTCATGCAA
>DAITMV010000278.1:0-2871 GCA_036834985.1 Burkholderiaceae bacterium
TTGCCTGCAGACTTTAACGCGCTCATCATCTATTCTTCTGCAACACCGCATCCGGCAAGCGAGCTCCTCTCTGTTCCTGGGGGCTCGGAGGTTGTAATAAGAGAGAGAATCAGGACGGCGAAGTGCAGGGCTTTGAATTACTCAGCCCTGCTGCCTTAATTGAACGGCTCAACCGCCTCGAATTCACCTGGGATGCAGCCTGGGTCAGTGCCCTGTGTTTGGGGTTTTCAGTGAAGCTCGCTGACCGAGAGAAAATGCCCCAACTCACGCACAAACTGGCGGGGTGAATCAAACATCAGGGCGTGCCCGGCACGGTCAAAGGTCACCATGTGCGCATGTGGCAGCCAGCGACGGGCCTCCAATTGACCGGAGAGGGGGTAAATCTCCGAATGGGTCCCCGCAAAAAACCACACTGGCTTATTGGTCAGTGTCCCCATGGTGGGTCGAAAATCATACTCGGTATTGGCAAAGGCCTTGATGCAGTCCAGGTAAATACGCCAGTTGTCTGTTGGGGCTACATTTTTGACCAACCGCTCATAACGACCCAAATAAGCCACGCCTTTGAGCAATCGCGAAGCAAATGCGGTGCTGGTAAATCGTGAGAACTGCCGCCACAGTTGTTTGCGCAGGCTGCTGGGCAAGGCGCTAAACGGTTTGTCGGTGCCCTCCTGCTCAAACTGGTGTACCAGCGCTTTGAGATGCTCGGTCCAGGTGGCCTGTTGTTTGCCAAACAAACCCCAGGGGTAGTCCTCTGAATTACTCAGACACATGGCCTGATCAATTTGCAGGTAAGAGCTGATGCGATCAAAACCATACAACTTGTGATATTGCATGGAGGTGCAGGCTCCCATGGAAAACCCGGCCAGTGCCACCTGGGGCTCACCCAGATGATTGATCAGATCGTTCAGGTCATCGGCGTATTGGGTGAATGTGCAGTCGCCGTTGATCTGCGCTTTGTGCGAGCCGCCAAATCCGCGTAAATCGGGCAATACAAAACGGTATTGGGTGGCCAGGGGCAAAATGAAGGGTAACCACAAAAACGCCGGCATGCCAAAGCCGTGAATCAGGACACAGGTGGGGCCTGTGCCAATGTCCCAGTAATGCAAACGTGAACCGTCTGCTGCGGTGTACTTAGCCATGATGCGGTTACCTTCTTGTCTTTGGAGCGCCGCTTTGTATGCGGCTTTATCAATGTTTAACTGGCACGGAATGATGTCAGATACTCACCACCGTCCCAGAGGCTAGGCGCAGCGAGCGCAGCGGTCAATTTGCACTGCAGCGAAACCCCAGCCAAACCGCTGTATCGGCGCAAAAAGGTAACCCTGATTACCAAAACCCCACATGCCGGAGGGGCGCCACAGGTACACTTCGGGTTATTGAAGATTTGTAGTGGTTAGATCATGTTGTTGGGTTTAAAAAAGGTCAGTTACAGGATTGGGCAGAACGTACTGCTCGATGAAGTCGATTTCTCATTGCTGGCTCGCGAACGCGTGGCGTTGGTGGGCCGCAACGGCGCAGGTAAAAGCACGCTGTTCCGCGTACTTTCAAAAGAAATCAAACCCGAGGATGGCGAGGTCATCATCAGCGACGGGCTGGTGATGCGCTTTTTGGATCAGCAAGTACCACAGGGGCAGGACGGCACCATTTTTGATGTCGTGGCACAAGGGCTGGGGCACGCCGGTGAAGTGATGGCCCGCTACCACGACTGCCTGTTACACGAGCCGGAAAACATGGACAAACTGGGGCAGTTGCAGGCCGATGTGGATGCCGCCAACGCCTGGAACATAGAAACCCAGGTCAGTCAGGTACTCACTCGCCTGCAGCTGCCAGCCGACGAGCCATTTGCCAGTCTGTCGGGCGGGTTAAAGCGCCGTGTGATGTTGGCCCAAGCGCTGGTGGTAGACCCTGACGTATTGCTGCTGGATGAGCCCACCAACCACCTGGACATCCCAAGCATTGAGCAACTGGAGCAAACGCTCGCCAGTTTTCGCGGTGCTGTGCTGTTTGTCAGTCATGACCGGGCGTTCATGCGTAAACTGGCCACCCGCGTCTGTGATCTGGACCGCGGCAAACTGGCCACCTACAGCGGTGGCTACGAGGGCTACCTCAAAGGCAAGGAAGAAGCCCTGCACGCGGAAGAAAAACAAAATGCCTTGTTTGACAAGCGGCTGGCACAGGAAGAAATCTGGATTCGCAGGGGTGTGGAAGCTCGCCGTACCCGCAATGAGGGCCGTGTCCGACGCCTGATGGAAATGCGCCGTACCTTCAGCAACCGCCGTAACGTGCAGGGGCAGGCCAATATCGTGGTGCAAGAGGCTGAACGCAGCGGCAAACTGGTGGCCGAGCTGACAGACGTCACCCACAGCTTCGATGGCAAGGTGATCATTCGCGACCTGACGACCACGCTGTTGCGTGGCGACAAGGTGGGTATCATCGGCCCCAATGGCGCGGGCAAAACCACGCTGCTGCAATTGTTGCTGGGCCAGTTGCACCCGGACAGCGGCACCATTCGCCACGGCACCAAGCTCGAAGTGGCTTACTTTGACCAGTTGCGCAGCCCAATCAGCGATGATCGCACCGCCATCGATCTGATCGGTGACGGTAAGGAATATATTTCGATCAACAATCAACCACGCCATGTGATCGGTTATTTGCAGGACTTCCTGTTTACCCCCGATCGCGCGCGACAACCGGTTCGATCACTGTCGGGTGGAGAACGGGCCCGGCTGCTGCTGGCGCAAATGTTCTCCAAGCCGTCCAACGTGCTGGTGCTCGATGAGCCCACCAACCACCTGGACGTTGAAACCCTCAACCTACTCGAAGAACGCGTGATGGACTACGAAGACCCCGTGCTGCTGGACAGCCAAGACC
>DAITMV010000279.1:0-2866 GCA_036834985.1 Burkholderiaceae bacterium
GTACTACCCAACCCTTGAAGTTCACCACGATCTTCAGTCGGGGGGCTATCTGGCCATGGGATTGCGTAACGAGGAACCCAAGTTCTACGAAAAAATCACCCGCACTGCAGCAGATTTCACACCGGCCGGGTTGCGTAACGTAGGCACCCGTTAACGCCAGGAAGTTTTAGCACTGAAACCGGGGGCCTTGTGCCCCCGCGTTGTTTTAAACCCATGAAAGTTTGATATGCAACGTGCCATTGGAATTGGACTGATTGTCGCGATGAGCGGCATCGTCACCTACGCATTTTCGCACCGCCCGCCCGCCCCACAACCAGCCACAGTCTTAAAAATGCAAACCAGCCTGGTGCTAGATATTGCACAGTTGAACAATAAGCTCGTCAGTATCGGCGAGTCGGGGCTATCGTTTGTAAGTAGCGACAAGGGAGCCACCTGGTCTGCAATCAATACGGGGACCCAGGCAACACTGACCAAAGTTAACTTTCTGGACTCAATGACCGGGCTGGCGGTCGGCCATGATGCGGTCATTTTAAAAACGCAGGACGGCGGAGCAACCTGGGCCCTCAAACACAACGATCCAGCAGCAGAAACGCCCTTGTTGAACATACAGTTTCTGAGCAAGGACATCGCCATTGCCGTGGGTGCCTATGGCTTGTTTTTACAAAGCAATGACGGCGGCGAGCACTGGGACAAACGAGCCATCACCGAAGAAGACAAACACTTCAACGGGATAATTCCCTTGGGTAACGGACGCACACTGATTGTCGGTGAGGCAGGCACCTTACTGAGCTCTGAGGATCAAGGTGAGCACTGGCGCAAGATAACCTCCCCTTACCCCGGCTCATTTTTCGGTGGTATTAAGCTCGATGACTCCAAAGCACTGGTATACGGCATGCGGGGGCATATGTATGTGCTGGACACACAGGACAACAGCATGACGGCGATCGAATCGGGGACCGAGGCGTCACTGTTTGGTGCCAGTCGGCTGGACGAACAGCATCTGGCGGTTACCGGACAGGATGGTACGGTGCTGATCAGCCAAGACAATGGGCAAACCTTCAAACGCTACATCACGCCGGGTAACAAGATGCACGCTGCCCTCATTCTCGAAAAAGACTCGGTGCTGGCCTTTGGAGAACGAGGCATGACCCGTTTACCGATCACCGCCCAACAACCCTGACAGCGCTGCCCCATAAGGTCATTACCCCATGAAATCAGGTCAATTTGTACCGCGGCTTTGTGACTCATTGTTTGTACGCCGCAAACTGCTGCTCATTGTATTTTTACTCATCACGGTCGGGCTGGCCATCTCTGCCAGCTTTTTGAGGGTAGATGCGGGCTTTAAAAAGATGATCCCGCTGCAACATGAGTATATGAAAACGTTTACTCAATACGAAAAAACGTTTGGAGGGAGTAACCGGGTGCTGGTGGCACTACGCACCAAGGACAGCTCCATCTACACCCCGGAGTTTTTTAAAACGCTGCGGGCCGTCACCGATGAAGTCACATTCATCCCGGGCGTGGACCGCCGCACCGTCACGTCCCTGTTTACCCCGAATGTTCGCTTCATCGAAGTGGTGGAGGAAGGGTTTGCAGGCGGCAATGTAATTCCGGCCACGTTCCAGGGCACCCCGGAGGATCTGGAGAAAGTACGCTCCAATGTATTGAAGTCTGGCCGCGTGGGGCGGCTGGTTTCCAATGATTTCAAAGGAGCGCTGGTCAGTACTGAACTGCTTGAGGTCGATCCGACCAGCGGTAAACGTCTGGACTATAAATCCGTGGCAGATCAACTGGAGCAGATTCGAATCAAGCATCAAACCGCCAATCTGGACGTTCACATCATCGGCTTTGCAAAAGCGGTGGGGGATATTACCGATGGTGCGCAAGGTGTCCTGCTGTTTTTTCTGATCGCCTTTGTCATTACATCCGCCCTGCTGCTCTGGTACAGCGGATCGGTCAAGCTCACGGGGTTGGCGTTGATATGTGCCATGGTACCGGTCGTCTGGTTGCTGGGCCTGCTACCCATCATCGGGTTCGGTATTGATCCAATGTCGATTTTAGTACCGTTCCTGATTTTTTCGATTGGTGTTAGCCATGCGGTCCAAATGACCAACGCCTGGAAACAGGAAGTCGTCAACGGCGCGAGTGGGCTGATGGCGGCCAAAGCATCCTTTAACAAACTGTTTGTTCCTGGCGCCATGGCTTTGTTGGCCAATGCCTTGGGCTTTATGGTGATGATGCTGATCAAGATTGATATTGTTCGGGAACTGGCGATTACTGCAAGCCTGGGCGTCGCCTTGATGATCATCACCAACAAGATGCTGCTGACCATTTTGCTGTCCTACACCACGTTGTCCGACAATGATGCGCATCGCGCAGCGACCAAAGGCCATGCGGGTGACTGGTTGTGGCAACGGGTGAAAATTCTGGCCAATCCCAAGCCGGCACTGGTGGTGCTGATCATTGCTACTGGAATACTTACGCTGGCAGCCATCGAATCACGAGGCCTGCGTACGGGTGACCTGGGCAAAGGCATTCCCGAGTTGCGAGACAACTCTCGCTACAACAAAGACACTGCGGCGATTGTTGACTCTTTCTCGATTGGCGTGGATGTTCTATCGGTGATCGCACAAAGTAAAAACGTCGATGGGGCCTGCACAACGTTTGAAGTCATGAATGCCATGGATCGTTTTGAAAGTTATATGAAGAACGTTCATGGCGTGCAAAGTACCTTGTCGTTGCCCAGCGCTGCAAAGATTGTCAGCGCTGGCTGGAACGAAGGCAACCCGCGCTGGCGGGTACTGTCACGTAACCGTGACGTGCTGTCCCAATCGGTCACGCCCTTTGATACCACCACCGGCCTTTT
>DAITMV010000280.1:0-2861 GCA_036834985.1 Burkholderiaceae bacterium
GAACATGGGATATGACTCCGGCCTGCGTTTGGGGTATGACGCTTCCGGCGCGCCAAGTACCTTGAGTAACGGAAGCATCGCTTTTAACCGGGGCTTTTCAGGCTTGTTGCTTGATCCTCCCTCTGGGTCCACCACCGCTCGATTGGCTGGTACAGGCTCTGTCGTGGTGGCCTCTCCCGGTAACTTCATGCTAGCGACCAATAGCGCCGATACCATTCAACTGGATCCGGGCATTACGATACAAACAGCACTTCCAGCCGCTGGTACGGTTTTCCCGACGCCCAAGGGCATCACAGAAGCCGGCTTTAGTGTTCAGAACATTCCGGGTTTGACGATCGGTCGACTGACCAAAGAAATCGTCGCCCAGGTTGAATATGATCCGATGTTTACAGCACCGGATGGGCTGCACACTACGAAGTTAAGTGATCCATTACCCGCGTCGCTGATCCTTGACGGGTATCCGGGCCTGAACTCCGTATCACCCTACCCGAACGACATTCCGATCACTTTTATCACCCAGCAAAATATCATCAACCAGGGCACGATCACCGCCGACGGTGTATCGATTGATTTTGGTGCAGGTACTTTGAGCAATTTCGGATCCATGGTGATCAGTCAAAGTCAAAGCGGGCCAGGTACGTTGATCAACCAGCTTGGCGGTGCCTTGGCATTTGCTGGTAACTCAAGCATCACGATACAGAAAAACATTGTCAATGCAGCCGGCGGTACCGTCGTATTTACACCGTCGAGTGGCGCGGTTGCCATTAACGGGAGTTACACCTCGGGTGGTCAAACCACCTTTGGTACCGGCAACACCACGTTTGCCGGGACTTATAACCAAAGCGCGGGCACCACAACGTTGATGACAGGTAGTGTCGTCAATTGTGTCAACGCTGGAGGTATGAACATTGTCGGCGGTACGCTAAATGGCTCCGGCACCATCAGCGGTAATCTGTTGATCGGTACGGGGCAGTCGAAAGCCACCCTGTCCCCTGGGTTTTCACCGGGTGCACTCAACGTGTCTGGCAATCTGACGCTGGGGGCCAACAACACGACGCTGATGGATATTGGCGGAACTGTCGCAGGGGTTGATTACGATCAGATTTCAGTCGGTGGTGCAGCCACCCTGGGGGGCGCATTGCAATTGTTGCCGACCGCAGCCGGCATTTCCCCGACAACCAACTACAATCTGTTTTCGGCGGGCACCTTGAACGGGGCTTTTTCCAGCACGAGTTTTGGTGCTCCGCTCACCGGCGCGACGATATCAACGATCGGTAACATGTTGGTGATTAATAACGTGTCAACGAGCTCGACCTCGCCTACCCCTGCACCTCAGCCGGCGCCTACACCCGCACCTCAACCTGCACCGCAGCCGGCCCCACAGCCAGCACCCACTCCGGATGCAACCCAGCAACAGGCAAACCAGCAGGTGGATCAAACGGTGTTGTCACAAACAACCAGGACCACAAGCCCCAGCAGTCCGCCGCCTGCCGCTCAGCCGTCCACCTCGGATGACGCCGCCAAGGACACCAACACGAATGTAACTGCTACCACCACGTCCACTGGACCGGTCACCAACATCCAGGTTCAGCCCAGACAATCGACTGTGCGTGCTTCGTCTACTTGCCGCTGAGGATTATAAAAATGATAAAAACAATGCGTCATTTGTTCTGGGGTATGGCAGCCAGCATCTGGGTGGCTGCGGGCTTATCCATCCCTGTGGGGGTATGGGCTGCGACGGCATCGGTTGGCGAGATTCGCACCGTGACCGGTATCGTGTCGCTCAAATCGGCTGAAGGAAAAAATCGCTTTGCGGCCGAAGGTTCCAAGTTGTTTGTGGGCGATGTCGTGACTACTGAGAAAGACAGCACCGTAGTCTTGGGTTTTGTCGACACCAGTCAGGTGGCCTTGCGTCCGTCAACCCGCTTTGTGGTGCAAGATTTTCAGTTCAAACCAGAAAAGCCGAGCGATGACAGTGCTCAGTTCAAATTGGTCAAGGGCGGGATGCGAACCCTCACGGGCCTGATCGGCAAGCGGGGCAATGTTGATGCATATCGTTTACAAAGCGAAACGGCCACTATCGGTATCCGCGGGACGGACTACTCGGCTCGTATCTGTAAGGGCGATTGTAACGACGACTCCAAAAACACAGACAAGCCCGCCAACACCAACGCGACCACCGCCGATGTCGCAGGGCGTGTGTCGCTGATCGATGGTGATGCGCGTGTCACCTCGGACAAAGGCAAAGTACGCCAACTGGTTAAAGGATCCGGCGTATTTGCTGGCGATATTATTGATGTGGGAGATCAAGCCACCGTCACTCTGGCGATGGCTGACAACACGCGGCTTACCTTGCCCGGTGGCACCAAGTTTGCCATTCCCTTGTACAGGTACATTCCTTCCGCACCCCAAAGCTCCTTTGCATCCTTTAAATTACTCAAAGGAGCGGTGCGTTCGGTGACTGGCGCGATTGGCAAGGCCAAGCCCGAGAATGTGACCTACGCCACACCCACTGCGACTGTGGGTATTCGCGGCACCGCATTCGATTTGGCATGCACCTCAACCGTTAACGGCGATGTCGTGCTGGTGGTGTGTTCTGGCGGGTCGAGTGTGGCAGTGAATATGCGGGATGGTCAGGTCACCCTGACCACGCAACAAGGTTCTCTGAATGTCGTGGCGGGCCAATCCGCGGTGATTGCCAATGCGCAATCACTGCCGGTGCTGTCTACCACGCCAATTAACCTGTTCCGCAGTTTGACGGTACAACCGCCGTTGCCTGAGAGCACGCCGGCCAACTTTTACCAGTTGTCCAGCACGCCGACGACAACCGCCTCGACAAGCCAATCGTCCAATACCAGCGC
>DAITMV010000281.1:0-2816 GCA_036834985.1 Burkholderiaceae bacterium
GGAGTTGCCCCCGTCGCCGCTTGACGATATTTTCCCACCCGAACCCTCACCGACACCTGAACCTGCCCGCCCAGAGCCTCCCATTCCGTTTGAGGATTTGCTGGAAGCGCCTCCCGAGCTGGTTCAGACCGATGAGGACGTAGAGCTTAATTTTCCGGAAGAGCCCAAAGAGGAAACACCCAAGCTGTCCATTCTCGATGAATTGGACGAGATGGCTCAAAGCACCGCCGCAGCGACCGAAGCGATTGAGCAGTTACGGGAGCAAACGGCGCAAGAGGCGCCTGCGTCGGAGCCTGAGTTGTCAGACCCTGAAGACGAACCGGCCGCTGAGGTGTCCGCCGAACAGGTCGAGGCAGCTGCGGACGAATTCGATAAAGCCATGGCCGATCTGGATTTAGACCTGCCCAACCCGCCGATTGACGAATCCACCTGGCAGGAGATGGCCACCAAACTCGATCTGGCCTCCGCTTATGTCGACATTGGTGATCGTGAAGGGGCCGATGATTTGCTCAAGGAAGTGATTTCCAAGGGCGATCAGGATCAGGTTCGTAAAGCCCGGGAACTGCAAAAATCCATCAAAGGCTGATGCATGGGCCGGATAGCGCTTGGACTGGCTTACGCAGGCCAGGCGTTTGAAGGTTGGCAAACCCAGCGACACGGTCGCACGGTGCAGGATGTCCTGGAGCAATCCTTAAGCGCCTTGGCGGGTCAACCCATTCATACCGTTTGCGCGGGCCGCACCGATACCGGTGTGCATGCCACGGCACAAGTCGTTCATTTTGATACCGACATCGAGCGGCCCTTGCAGGCCTGGGTGCGCGGCACCAACGCACATTTGCCTGGTACCGTGGCTGTCCAGTGGGCTGTACCGGTGTCTGATGCGTTTCATGCCCGCTTTTCCGCCCAATCCCGATCCTACCAATACCGCATTTACTGCGCTCGTCAGCGTCACCCCTTGGTCCGGCAAGCGGCCTGGTGCATGTATGACTTAAATATCCCGGCGATGCAAGAGGCGGCACGTGGCCTAGTCGGTACCCATGACTTTAGCGCTTTTCGGGCCGCACAATGTCAGGCCGCCAGCCCGGTGCGTGAGCTCATGGCGTTTGAGATTTCTCAATCGGGCCCCTATGTGATCTTTGATATCCGCGGCAACGCCTTTTTGCATCATATGGTGCGCAACCTGGTGGGCAGCCTAGTTGAGATCGGTTTGGGGCGAAAGCCGGTCGACTGGTTAGTGCAAGTGCTCGACTCAAAAAATCGCAGTCTGGCGGCCCGAACCTACCCCCCTGAAGGGCTCACGCTGGTCGGGGTAGGGTATGATTCTGTTTTTGCGTTGCCAAAATCGCCTGCACTGGTGCTGTGACTACCGTTTTTGCTCATTCCCGAACACGAATCAAGATTTGCGGGCTCACAACCCGCGAGGATCTGGCCTGCGCGGTCAGCGCAGGGGCTGACGCGGTCGGTTTTGTGATGTATGACAAAAGCCCTCGATACCTCAACGTAGAGCAGGCTGCCCGTCTGACCGGCAACCTCGCTCCGTGGGTCACTCCGGTGGTGCTGTTTGTGAACCCCTCCGAAGCCTTGGTGCATGAGGTGATTGAGCACATCCCGTCCGCGTGCCTGCAATTTCACGCAGATGAAGACAACGCCTTTTGCCGGCAATTCAAACGTCCGTTTTTAAAAGCCGCCCGCATGCATGAGGGGCTGGACTTGGTAAAATTTGCGGATCAGTTTCCCGATGCGCAAGCCATTTTGGTCGATGCGCTGGTGCAGGAGTATGGTGGTGCAGGTCACGTGTTTGATTGGTCGTGGTTGCCCGCTCCCGGCGTGTTGTCCAAGCCGCTGATTTTGTCTGGCGGTTTGAACGCTGGCAACGTAGCGCAGGCCATTCAAACAGTCAGGCCTTATGCCGTGGATGTATCCAGTGGAGTTGAGGTCGATGGCCCCGGCAATAAAGGGGTCAAGAGCCCACACAAGATATTGCAGTTTTGTCAGGCAGTGATTGGCACCTCGCTGTCACACCCCTGACGCTAGAAAGAGCATGATGAATAAGCCCTACGATCTTCCGGATGCCAGTGGCCATTTTGGCCCTTATGGTGGTTCTTTTGTGTCTGAAACTTTGGTGCACGCGCTCGATGAGCTCAAAGCTGCATACGCCAGGTACCAGCACGATCCCGAGTTTCTTGCCGAGTTCAAAGACGAGCTTGAGCATTTTGTCGGCCGTCCCAGCCCGATTTATCACGCCAAACGCTGGTCTGAGCGGATGGGTGGGGCCCAGATCTACTTTAAACGTGAAGATTTAAACCACACCGGCGCGCACAAGATCAATAACTGCATTGGCCAGGCGATGTTGGCCAAGCGCATGGGCAAACCCCGCGTGATTGCAGAAACTGGCGCCGGTCAACACGGTGTAGCCACCGCAACCGTCGCTGCTCGTTACGGCATGGAATGCATTGTGTACATGGGGCAAGAGGATGTGGCCCGTCAGGCGCAAAACGTATTTCGCATGAAGCTGCTCGGGGCGACGGTCATCCCCGTGACCAGTGGCTCAAAAACCCTCAAGGATGCGCTCAACGAAGCGATGCGCGATTGGGTCACCAACGTTGAAAACACCTTCTACATCATTGGTACCGTGGCAGGCCCTCATCCGTACCCTATGATGGTGCGTGATTTCCAGAGCATCATCGGCACCGAGTGTATTGCCCAAATGCCGCTGCGGGCCGGTCGCCAGCCTGACTATGTCATTGCGTGTGTGGGCGGCGGCTCCAATGCCATGGGTATTTTTCACCCTTACATTCCGTATGATGATGTCAAGT
>DAITMV010000282.1:0-2654 GCA_036834985.1 Burkholderiaceae bacterium
GTTCTATCCCCTGCCCCGTATGCATGAGCGCCCCCATGGCCCCCATGCCACCGGCATTGGCCACCGCGACGGACAAAGCCACCGGGCAAGCCCCCGCCATGGGCGCCAGCACAATGGGCACATCCAAACCGTATTGCTCACAAAACTGCAAGGCTCGATTCAGCGCGAAGGTCATGTCGGTCATCACTCATCAAAGATGCGAAATGACCCACTATACAACTTAAGCCGCCACCGCCGTCAGACGGATCATGCGTTTTAACTCCGGGACACAGGAGCCACAGTTGGTGCCGCATTTGAGTGCGCCCTGCAGCGAGGCCAGGCGTTCTTCCTCATTGCCATGGCAAGCCCCCAGATAATCCGATATGGCCGCATCGGTCACGTTCAGGCAACTACACACCTGTTTGCCTTTGGACTGCACCGCCACGGGTGCTTTGGCGCCCGGCACCAACAACAGCCGCCCGTAGGTTTGTGCGGGCAACTCATCTTGCAGCAGTGTTTTAATCCACGCCTCAGACGAAGTATCGCCGCCCAGCAAAAAGCCATTGAGCTGCACATCGTCGTTCACGCGGGTCAATCGAACCACCCGCCGCTGAGACTTTTTACGGTCGACATACCGCAAGGCATCGAGCGTCTTTAAACCCAGGATCAACTCGATCTGATCCAGCACCTCATCGGAGGGCGGCTCAAACGAGGCGGCGCGGAACATCAAGCCCTGCCGCTCACTGCTGGCCTGTTCCAGCGGCGTGTTGTTGGAAAAAGGCACGCAACTGGCAAACGAGAACATCCCCATCAGCGGGCGCAAGGCCTGCCAGGCTGTGAGCACCGCAGACTCGTCGAGCCAGGCGATTCCAATCAGCGACCAGGGAATGTCTGCCTTCAAAATCTTCACGGCGGCGTGTTTTAGCTCCGGCTGCTTGGAGCTGGGGCAAAAACTGGAGGTGGTCAAGGCATTGACGCCGGCCAGTTGCTCGCCGGTGCTGGACGAGCCACTCAAGTACTCCGCCCCCCAGTGCATCCCCATAAACGCCTGGCTATAGCCGATTTCGGTCGAGGCTTGTACGGGCACCACAATGCTGCCTCGCTTGGAGGTCACATAGACCAGGTCACCGGTTTTAAGCTGGCGACGGTCCATGTCCTGCGGATTCATCTGTACCGCAGGCTCGGAGATGTGTGCAAACAAGCGCCCCAGCGTACCGGTGCGGCTCATGCCATGCCACTGGTCGCGCAAACGGCCGGTGGTCAACGAGAACGGGTAACGTGATTCGCGTGGTTCAGCCACGGGCTTGTACACGGTGTTGGCGAATTTTGCCTTGCCCGTGTCCGTCGGGAATACGCCGTCCTCGTACAGGCGGACCTTACCCTGGCTGGTACCCTCTCGCATCGGCCACTGCAAGGGCGTCTGCTCCAGCAGTGCATAGCTCATGCCGGTGATGTCCAGATCCCGGCCACGGGTACTTTCCCGGTGCTCGTTCCAGATGGCTTCTACAGCGTGCTCGGCGTTATTCACATCATAGGGGAACAAGGTCGGCATGCCAGGGCGAAGGCGCGCCTCCAAGGCATGCGCAAACTGGGTCGCAATTGCCCAGTCATGGCGTGTTTGGCCCGGTGCTGGTACGGCCGTACGGACCCGGCTGATGCGGCGCTCACTGTTGGTGACCGTGCCGGTTTTTTCGCCCCAGGTGGTGGCCGGCAGGAGCAGGTCCGCAAAATCACAGCTTGCAGTTGAGGCAAACGCCTCTTGTACCACTACAAATTCGGCCCGCTCCATGGCCCGGCGAACGGTTTTTTGATCCGGCATCGATTGGGCCGGGTTGGTGCAGGCGATCCACAATGCTTTAATCTCGCCGTCCGCTGCCGCCTGAAACATCTCCACGGCGGTTTTGCCCGGTTGGGACGGTACGTCCGGAATACCCCACAGCGCAGCCACTTCGGCGCGATGAGTCGGGTTGCTCATATCGCGGTGGGCACTGAGCAAATTGGCCAAGCCACCCACTTCGCGGCCGCCCATCGCGTTCGGTTGGCCCGTCAGCGAGAAAGGCCCTGCGCCAGGCTTGCCGATTTGTCCGGTGGCCAGGTGCAGGTTGATCAGGGCTGCGTTTTTGGCCGTACCGCTGCTGGACTGGTTTAACCCCTGACAGTACATGCTCAGGGTCGCCTTGGAGGTGGCAAACCACTTGGCGGCCTTGATCAAATCCTCCTTGTTGACGCCGCAGGTTTGCGACACCACATCAGGTGTGCATTCACGCACGGTGGCCTTGAGCGCCTCAAAGCCCTCGGTGTGGGTGTTGATGTAGTCGTTGTTGATCCCAGCCTTCCCACAGCATGATGTGCAACATGCCGTTAAACAGCATCACATCGGTACCCGGTTGAATAGGCAAATACAGATCGGCGATTTCTGCGGTGTCCGTTTTACGCGGGTCGCAGAAAATGATTTTCATCAACGGATTGTTGCGTTTGGCATCTTCAATGCGACGAAACAGAATTGGATGTGCCCACGCGGTGTTGCTGCCCACAATGAACAGGGTGGACGCGTGGTTTACATCGTCATAACAGGCAGGCGGTGCATCCGCTCCAAGGGTCTGCTTGTAGGCGGCCACCGCACTGCTCATGCACAGGCGTGAATTGGTATCCACGTTATTGGTACCAATCAGACC
>DAITMV010000283.1:0-2635 GCA_036834985.1 Burkholderiaceae bacterium
TCACACTGGAGCCATTTAAAAGCCCATAAAACCTATTGACTTGGCGGAAGCGGTGGCTAAGGCTTTCCGTAGATCACCAATCAATTTTTTAATGGTATGCCTATTTCCAATGCCCCCAAGCAGGCTGCCTGGAGGCATTGGGCGAGAGGTGCCAAGACCTGGGGTTACTTCGTCAATTTGACAGCTACCGATTTGCCGCTGACATAGCCGATGGCGGCACCCTTCATCAGTCCTTTGTAGTTAGTGGTGATGCCTGGGCCAGCATTATCTTTGACAGCTTGCGCTGTTTTTGAGGTGTATTCGCCCGCGTGCTGGAAGCCGGAGAGAAAGTAAGTCCACCCGTTGAGGTCCTCCACCGCTTGCAGGCCTGTGCATTCCGCACCAGCTGGCGACGACAGCACGCGTTGCAGGCGGCCGGTATCCAGTTCATAAGCCCAAACGTAGTTGCTGACGTGTTGGCCACTGTCCTCGCCAATGAACAAAGTGCGCAGTTTATCCGAGTACTTGAGGTTATCGGGTTGGGAGATCTGGTCGTCAGCATCCGTGTTGCCCACCGCATCTTGTGAAATCGGTGTACCTTTGATCAGCATAGACGACTGGTAGGGAACCCAATCGCTGTTGATGCGGTTGCCGTCGCTGTCGGTCTGGTTACCACCCAACTTGTGCTGAATCACATTGCCGGCGGTGTTTGCAGGAAAGCCCACCAGGCTGTTGACCAGACTGCCACCGCCCAGAGGGGCTTCCTTGTTGGCTGCATCGCCTGCGACCATTGACTTACTTATCCCGGAGATAGCTGAGTAGGCCACCTTGTCCTTGATGTTGACCGTCGTACCTTCCATCTTGGTGAACACCATGCTGCCCCCCTTGAGCGCGGCGTAACGATGAGTTTCCAGAAACGCAGCGGCCTTCTGTTGGCCTGCCTTGATCTTGACCCAGCGGCTATTGTTGTTGAGCTTGACCTCACTGAAGCTGGCGTCGTTTGGATTGGTGACGGTGGAGTAGAGGATGCCGTTTTCTTTTATGCCGGTGCCTGTGACGGTTGTCAGGGATCTGTCATTGGTCATCGCTTCGATCTCACTGCTGGTGGCGTAACCGAGTTTGATCCACATGATGGTGCCAGCCGAAGTTTCGTTGAGCGCTGTGGTGTATTTGGCCACGTAAAGCGTTCCAGCCGACAAATCACCCGCTTTGTCGGCTATGAACATGAACAGACCGCCATTAGTGCTGTCGTCGCCACCCAGCAAGGTCTTGTTGTCCGGGAACACGCATACCAGTTCGCGCGAATAGCGCCCCTGGTTGAAGTACTTCTTGATCGTGCCAGTGCCATCGGCTTTGACCGTTACTTCAGGCAGGTGGCCGTAGTGGTAGGGGCTGGCCGTAGTGGGGTCGATGCCGGCGTTGGTGATGAAGGTGTTGAACAACGCCAAGGACTGATTATCACCTTGGTCGAAGGCGTCGGGCATGTACTCTTCACTGGACAGGTGGGTGCCCCAGGGTGACAGACTGCCACCGCAGGGAATCCACAAACCACGTATGCCCGATGTGTCCACGTTGTGATAGCTCTTGAGCGACAAGGCGCCTGTGGCTGGGTTCTGGTTCAGCGTCAACACACAGATAGGCGATGGGTATGCTCCGTAGGCAGCCGACTGATATTCGAATTGGACCACCGCATAAACGGTGTTGGCCGGTGCGCCCGGCACGGTGAACAGTGAACTGCCGTCCACGCAGTCTGAGTAGACCTGCGAACCCGACACCATGAGTGGCGAACCGTCGAGCTTGAAGTACCCACCCGCCACGATGGTGCCGCCACCGGTTTTGGGCACGGTGTCGCCGGTCACCATGAACTCTGTGTAGCCAAGATCGATGGTTTGTGTGCTACCGTCTTGGAAAGTCAGTTGCAGCTTTGCGCCTTCACTGCTGGCTTTGCCCAGCGCTGCGGACGCAGCCAGCGTGGGTGCGGACATGCCGACGAAGCTTGCCGCTGTGATGGCAGTTCCGCTGGTGCCGCCACCGCCACACGCAGCTAGCAAGGCGGTCACGCTGGCGCCGCTCATGGGAAGCAGCGGTGCGCTTCCGAGCATTTTGAGCAGTTTGCGACGCGAATTGAAGTCGATTTCTACGTTTGCAGTGGTCTTTGACATAAGCGTTCCTTTAACGAGTTTGAAAATTAGGGATTTGACAGGGCTTTACCTGCTGTTTGAACGAGGGTCAGTTTGGATAAGCCAATTGACACCAAGTTTCAAAACAATTTAAGCTTATTGAGTGACTTTTCAGTGACAGTCTCGCGCGTATGTTCTTTAAGTAGGGCATTCCCCTAAAGCTCTAGACAATTTTCTTAGCGCAGTCTTACGCTACCGCTCGAACTCATAGGGGCTGAGTTGATCGTGATGCTTGTGTCGTCGAACACGATTTTAGAAACCCTCGATGTAATCAAAGATGTCTGACTTGGCCTCAGCCCTTGTTTGGTAAATCCGCTTCTTGATTTTTTCACTCTTCAAGTTAATGAAGAACGATTCGGCCACAGCGTTATCCCAACAGTTACCCCGACGACTCATGCTTGGGCTCAGCCGGTTGTCTTTACACCAACGGTTGAACTCATCGCTGCCAAATTGACTGCCCTGATCCGAATGAATGA
>DAITMV010000284.1:0-2631 GCA_036834985.1 Burkholderiaceae bacterium
TTTTTTTTTTTTAAAAGAGAAGGGGGCAAACGGACCCCCTCTCTGTCCTGGGGGGCGGGGAGATGTTTAAAAGAGACATTTTTTGTGGCGTTTGTGGAGAGGCTGCCCTTACGGGGGGAACAGGGCAGCTTTGTGGGGGTGGTGGGGGGCCGGGCGCCCCCCCCCGCCTGCCCGCTCTGGGACCGGATTGCCCGCCGTTACGGCGATGTGCCCACGCTGATGCTAGCCTATGTGCTGCAGATCGTGTCGATTCTCCTGCCGGCACTGACCGACAATCCGACCGCTGCACTGATCAGCGCCATTTTGTACGGTGCGACCTTTATCGGGATCGTGAGCCTGACTTTGACTCTGATTGGCCGCTTCTACCCGGCCAACCCGGCCAAGGCCATGGCGCGCCTGACGCTCAGCTATGGCGTGGCACAGGTTATTGCGCCAGCAATCGCCGGCTATATTGCACAACACTCAGGCAGCTACCACGGTGCCTTGTACATTACAGCGGCTGTGATGGTTCTTGGTGTGGCTTTGCTACAAGCACTGAACCGGCAGGCGAGGGCAACAGCGCTTTTAGTCGATCATTCTTAATTGCATCTTAAGGTAAAGGGTTTAAAATTTCGAATTATTAAGAGTTGATAACAATAACACCTAGATACACACTGACGACCCTATGCGAATACTCGTAATCGAAGATGATGAGTTGCTAGCCCGCGCCATCAAGCGGGGCCTGGAGATTGAAAAATTTTCCGTTGATATTGTCAGTAATGGCCAGAGCGCCCAATCAGCCATATTGACGCACGACTACAAAGCCATGGTACTTGACCTCGGCTTGCCCGGCATCGACGGCATGACCCTTCTGGAATGGCTGCGCTTTAAAGGCTATCAACAGCCGGTGATTATCATCACCGCGCGTTTTCATACTTCGGACAAAGTCATTGGCTTGAACGCCGGTGCGGACGACTTCATTATCAAACCCTTTGACCTCGATGAGCTGACTGCCCGGTTACGCGCTGTCATTCGTCGCAGTTTTGGCCGCGCCGACGAGTCGGTGTATGTGGGTGATTACCGGATTGATCTGGCCTCCCGCCGCGTATTTTCGTCCAACAACGAAGAGGTGCAGTTAACGGCGCGTGAATTCAGTTTACTCACCGATCTGATCAACCATCGCGGCATGGCCCGCAGTAAAACCCAGATCGAAGAAGCGCTGTATGGTTGGGGCGATGAAATCGAAAGCAATTCCGTGGAGGTGTACATCCATCATCTGCGTAAAAAACTGGGTAAAGACTTTATAAAAACCATTCATGGCGTAGGTTACATGGTGTCAGGGCCGCAGCTGGCATGACCTCATCATCGCCTCATCGCGCCTGGTCTTTGCGGCGGCGGTTGGCAGGGCTGATTGTCGCCGCCACCTGCTTGATGCTTTTTTTTGCGGCCCATGTGATTTATCAGGAAGCCGATAAAGAGAGTGACGAGCTCTTTGACTCATCCATCGCTGCCACAGCCCGCTTATTGCTGGTGGTAGCCGGGCATGAGGTGGTGGAGGCAGCAGCGTTGGGGCAACTGGGTTACGATAATCCGGATTCGGCCTCGCCGATGTTCATGAACATGCAGATGTGGGGCAGCGATGGTCAATTGCTCTACAAAAGCGAACACGCGCCATTGACGCGTTTTGCACCGGCCCAACAAAATGGATTTGGCTGGACCACCATCAATCAGCAGCGTTGGCGTACTTATGTTGAGTGGAATACTGAAAAATCGCTGCAGGTTCAGGTGGCTGAACCGCTTTCGCATCGCAAGGAAATCGGGGCCCAGTTTGCGCACAAGCTGACGATGTTGGCAGCGGTACTGATCCCGCTATTTGTCATGGTCGTGCTGTGGATAGTTAATCGTGCCCTCAAGCCAGTGGCGCAAGTGGCCAGTGATCTCAAAAAACGCAGTGAGCATGATTTATCCCTGCTCGATAGCCACAACATGCCCAGCGAGATCAAACCCTTGACCGATGAGCTCAATCAGCTTTTCAAGACCGTATCTACTGCACTGGTTCATGAAAAACGTTTCACGGCCGATGCCGCCCACGAGCTTAGAACACCCTTGGCCGGCATACGCGCCAATATGCAGGTGCTGAGTAAATTGCTGGGCGGGCAGGTCAGCGGGCATGCCCTGGACGTGATGCAGGACATCCAGGCTGGCGTTGATCGCGGCGCGCATTTGATCAACCAGTTGCTGATGCTGTCGCAACTGGACCATTTGCAGATCAAGGGTCACAGTGCCCCAACCGAGCCCTTGCACATCACGGTGACTCGTGTCGTCGACGATTACAGGAGCGTGGCGCAGGATAAACACATCACCGTGCAGACTGATCTGACCGACCTCAACGCCCCTGTCGATCCGGGAGTGATGTCGATTCTGTTGCGCAATCTGATTGATAACGCCATCCGCTATACACCTGCGGGGGGGCGCGTTGTTGTCAAACTGTACAAACAGGACACACAGGGCGTACTCGAGGTGTTAGACAACGGCTGCGGCATCGCCCCTGAAAACCGCGAGAAGGTATTTGCGCGCTTTTTCAGGGAACTGGGTACCCAGGTCCCTGGCATTGGTCTGGGGCTGTCGATTGTTCAACGGATTGCGCAAGTG
>DAITMV010000285.1:0-2584 GCA_036834985.1 Burkholderiaceae bacterium
TGTTCTGGCCAGGACTCCGCTCCGGCTCAGATACACGCTCTTTTTTTTTTTGTAATAGGCGGCCGACCCCGGGAGCACTAACCACTGCATCTGGCCGGAGGCGTAAGAGGTGTAAAAGAGACGGGTCGTTCCCCCCCCCCCCAAGATGGGGGGTGAGGCGGTGTGCCAGGAAGGCGCCGAGGGACGGCCCCGCCGTGCCGGTGAACTGGATGTGGATGGTGTCATCAGGCAAGCCAGGGTGACCATAACGACGGGCCACTTCACCGGAGAGCATGGTGCCCGCCGTGCGGTTGACGTTGCGGATCGGCATGATGAAGGATACTTTTTCACCTTGCTCCAACGCGGCCTTGGAACGCTCGATGAGCTTGTTGTCCAGCGCTTTGTCCAGACCGTGATCCTGCTCGCCCGTGTGGCGTACAGGCTCGGTGGTGCCTTCTGGACGGTAGAAGATACGGGAGAAGTCCAGCCCCTGTGCCTTCCAGTGCGTGATGCCCTTTTTGGTGTCCAGCAGATCGGAGCGGCCGATTAACTCTTCCATGGTGCGGATGCCCAGCTGCGCCATGATTTCACGGGCTTCTTCAGCCACCATGAAGAAATAGTTCACAACGTGCTCGGGTTTACCCTGGAATTTTTTACGCAGGACTGGGTCTTGTGTCGCAACGCCGACCGGGCAGGTATTGAGGTGACACTTGCGCATCATGATGCAACCTTCAACCACCAGCGGTGCGGTTGCAAAACCGAATTCATCAGCACCGAGCATGGCGCCGATGACGACGTCACGGCCGGTTTTCATCTGACCATCGACCTGCACGCGAATACGACCGCGCAAGCCGTTCAAGACCAGTGTTTGCTGTGTTTCGGCCAAGCCCAGTTCCCATGGCGTACCAGCATGCTTGACGGACGAAACAGGTGATGCGCCCGTACCACCATCGTAACCGGCGATTACCACGTGATCGGCCTTGGCTTTGGATACACCCGCAGCCACTGTGCCCACACCAACTTCTGACACCAGTTTGACCGAAATGGACGCGCGGTGGTTGGCGTTTTTCAGATCGTGAATCAGCTGGGCCAAATCTTCGATCGAATAAATGTCGTGGTGGGGCGGGGGAGAAATCAGGCCCACGCCCGGCACGGAGTAACGCAGCTTGCCGATGTACTGGGAGACCTTGCCACCGGGCAACTGACCGCCTTCACCGGGCTTGGCACCCTGGGCCATCTTGATCTGAATCTGATCGGCGGAGGACAGGTATTCGGCTGTCACACCAAAACGACCGGAGGCCACCTGCTTGATGCGTGAACGCAGGGAGTCGCCCTCTTTCATGACGATGGTGCCGACCACGTTTTCGTGACCAATGATGTCGGCCACGGTTTGACCATCCTTGATCCAGCCCTTGCCGGGCTCTTTGCCCAAGCCCAGACGCAGTTCTTCACGGTAACGCTTGTCGTCTTCGCCACCTTCACCGGTGTTGGACTTGCCGCCAATGCGGTTCATCGCGATCGCCAGTGTGGTGTGCGCTTCGGTCGAGATAGAACCCAGCGACATCGCACCGGTTGCAAAGCGCTTGACGATTTCCTTGGCGGACTCTACCTCTTCGATAGGAATGGCTTTGGACGGGTCAATCTTGAACTCGAACAAGCCGCGCAGTGTCATGTGGCGACGGCTTTGGTCGTTGATGATCTGAGCATATTCCTTATAGGTGCGATAGCTGTCGCTGCGGGTAGCGTGCTGCAGCTTGGCGATGGCATCCGGGGTCCACATGTGTTCTTCACCGCGAATGCGGAAGGCGTATTCGCCACCGGCATCCAGCGAGTTGGCCAACACGGGATCAGGACTGAAGGCGCCGTTATGTACACGAATGGCCTCTTCAGCCACTTCAAAAACGCCAATGCCTTCAACCTTGGTCGGTGTACCGCGGAAGTATTTTTCAACAAATGATTTTTGCAAACCAACCGCTTCAAAAATCTGCGCACCGGTATACGACATATAAGTCGAAATGCCCATCTTGGACATCACTTTCATCAAGCCCTTACCCACAGCCTTGATGTAGTTGTAGATGACTTTTTCAGGTCCCAACTCGCCGGGCAAGCCTTTGGCCATGTCGGCCAGGGTTTCCATCGCGAGGTAGGGGTGAACCGCCTCAGCGCCATACCCAGCCAGCAAGGCAAAGTGGTGTACTTCGCGGGCAGAGCCTGTCTCAACCACCAAGCCGGTGCTAGTACGCAGACCTTGCTTGACCAGATGCTGGTGAATGGCCGAAGTGGCCAGCAGCGCAGGGATGGCAACATTCGCGGCATCCATGTAGCGATCGGTGACGATCAGGATGTTGGAACCGGTTTTGACCGCATCTTCCGCTTCAGCGCACAGGGACGCCAAACGTGCCTCGATGCCTTCCTTGCCCCATGACACGGGGTAGCAGACGTTCAGTTCATGGCTGCGGAATTTACCGCTGGTGAACTTTTCGATGTGACGGATCTTGGCCATGTCCTTGAAGGTCAGCACAGGCTGAGACACCTCAAGACGCATTGGCGGGTTGATGTTGTTTAAATCGAGCAGGTTGGGCTTGGGACCGATAAAGCTGTTGAG
>DAITMV010000286.1:0-2498 GCA_036834985.1 Burkholderiaceae bacterium
GCCTTATCAGTACCTGAGCCCGGGCATCAAGGGCGAGGTGGACGTATTCAGCTTTGGCGCCGATGGCAAAGCGGGCGGAACCGGCCCTGACGCAGACATCGGGTCGTGGGAGCTGTAAACCGCACGTACCATGACCAGCGGCAGGGCTTTACGCTACTGGAGCTGTTGGTCGTGCTGGTGGTGATCGGCATCGCCGCGGGGCTGATCACCGTCAAAGCCATGCCGGACAACCGGCGTTTGCTGGTCAACGAGGGTGAACGCCTGGCACAACTGCTCGTCATTGCCAGCCAGGAGGCTACTTTACGGTCAATGACTTTGGCCTGGGTACCTGCACGCGATGGCTATGCGTTCTATGAAGTCAGCGACGCAGGCTTGCAACCCTCACGCACCGAGGATCTACTTAAACCCAGGCGCTGGGATGTACCGGCCGTCAAAACCCAGATTCTGGTCGACGGGAAAGCCCGAAGCCGGTTCGACATCTCCCCCGAAGGTCAGGCCCAGGCGGTCGTGATCCGCCTGTACAGCGACCCGTATTGGGTTGATTTGAAACGCACGCTCAGTGGCCGATACGACATTCAATCAGGCCGATACGCCGAGGGCTTGCAGTGACCAAGCCTTCGGACAACATACGCTTGCGGACAGGCCTGCGCCCATTCAAACAGCGGGCATTTACCTTGATTGAATCGCTGGTGGCGCTGAGCATACTGGCCATCGCGTTGATTGCGGTCATGAAAGCTGCGGGCAATATGAACAACCAGCAAGCCGAACTGGTCCGTCGGATGGAAGCCCAATGGAGCGCTGAAAACATGGCCCATGTGCTGCGTATCAGCCACAGCTTCCCAGGCGAAGGCACCCAACGGGTCCCTTGCACTCAAGGACGGGCCCCGCTGACCTGTGTCATCCAGGTTGAAAACACACCCAACCCGAACTTTCGCAAAGTCCAAATCCAGGTCGTGGAGGGCTCAGCCGCCGCATCTGACACCCGCTATCTGGCCAAGATGGTGATGTATCTGGCCAACGTCCCATGACAGCCCGCTTATCCTCACGCTCCTCGCACCTTCAAGCCAACCAGCGACACGGGTCAGGCCAGGGCTTTACCCTGCTTGAAGTGCTGGTTGCGCTGGTCATCATGGCGGTGATTGCCGTGCTGAGCTGGCAAGGGCTGGGGAACGTCATCCGCCTGACCGACCGTATCCGGGAGATCGACAACACCACCGCAGACTGGCGCGCCATTTTTGGGCAGCTGGAGGCGGACTTCAAGCAGGTGCCACTGATTCGCACACCGCTCACGGCCTTGCAGGTCAAACAGAACCCGGTGATCGTGCTGGACGAAGGCGGCCTGGCGATGCTGGTTCGTGACCAGATCGGCCAGGAGCGTGCGCAATGGGCACAAATTCGCTGGGGCATCAGCAACAACCGGCTCTACCGGGCGAGCCAACCGGTACAAGCCTCCAAAACCGACGCGGACAAGCCACTGGGCGGCAGCTCGGCCATTGCCAGTGAACCTGCGGGCAGCCGACGGCTGGATGGGCCCGGCCTGCGCGGCATGCGCATCCGGTTTTGGGTGGATGGCTCGGGGTGGTCATCGGCCCAAACCTACGGACAAGCCATACCCGATCTGAACGCCAATGCCAACGTCAGCGCCGATAACCAGCTCATTGCCCCCGCCTTGCTGGACTCGGCAGTCATCACCAGCGAGGGAGCCACCTCCGGCAATACTGCAGGCAACGTCACCTCGGGGAGCTCGCCCAGCACCGCCAACGGATTTAATGCCCCGACAGGGATCGAAGTACGCGTCTGGCTGCTGGATGGACGCATTTACACCCGGGTGTTTCGCATGGGGTCAGCTGCATGACGCCGCGCCGGCCATCCGACCCGCAACGGGGCGCTGCCATCATCACGGCCTTGCTGGTCGTAGTGATCGCCACGCTGACGGTCAGCCCGCTGATCTGGCGTATTTTTTCGGCGGCCAAAACGGTGGAAGTGCTCTCGGCGAGGGATCAAGCCCGTGAAATCGCTGTGGCAGGGACCGATTGGTCTCGCGCCATTTTGCGCGAGGACCGCCGCGTGTCTGAAGTCGACTACCTGACTGAACCTTGGGCGGTAAGCTTGGAAGACACGCGCTTGAGCGAAGACTTGCAACCCCGCACCACAGGCGGCATTCAGGATAACGAGGCGGTGCTCTCGGGCGCCATCGAAGACGCCCAAGGCCGTTTTAACCTCTTTAACCTGACGCTTCAGGACGAAACCGGTAATAAATGGCGACTGGCCTTTTACCGCTTGTGTAGCCAGTTGGGCGTACCCAGTGATCAAGCTCGGTTGGTCATCAGCACGGTATTGAGGTCCGCACTGGCCACCGTCACCACCGAAACAGATCCCTCACAACAAAACCAGACCACCCTGAAACCTCCAACGCCCGCCCCCTTGCAGCGCTGGGAAGATTTTCGGTACACAGGCGAGCTGTCTGACCAAGCATGGACCCAACTCAAACCATATGT
>DAITMV010000287.1:0-2425 GCA_036834985.1 Burkholderiaceae bacterium
AGGCGGGAGGCCCACTGTGGCAGGTCGTCCCAGATTTCAGGGATCATGAACGGGTCTTTACGCGGGAAAATCACTTGCACCGGGGTGTCGGTGCGCCGCTCATTGGGTTTAAAGACGCGGTTCAGCACGTTGGCTCGGTACAGGTTCACACCGGCGGCACCGTCCTGCGCCTGGGTCTCTGAGGCGTCACCCTTGACGCCTTCCAGCAGTCCGACAACGCTGGGCCACAGCTTATCCAGACCCACCTTCCACAAGGCAGGCCCAACGGCGGGCAGATGAAACATGCCGATGTACCAGGAATGGGCCGCCTGCTTGGCCAGCGCCACCAAATCATCGGGCGCGCCACTGCGCAAACGTTGGGCGATCCAGTAACCGGCGTGATCCAGACTCGGCCCGGAAATACTGGTGTAGGAGGCGATACGCCCGGCCATGCGCTCGGTGGTCACCGCTTCCCAACTCTGTATGGAGCCCCAATCGTGACCCACCAGATGAATCGGCTGAGTTGGGCATACGGTATCGACCACCGTGGCCAGATCGTTGACCAGATGCTCCAGACCAAACTCGGCCTTGCCACTGGGCTGGGACGAGCGCCCGGCTCCGCGTACATCATAGGCCACGACAAAATACCGGTCCGCCAACAGCTGGGCAGTGTTGCGCCAGACGCTGGCAGCATCCGGATAACCATGTACCAGAACAATGACCGGACGCGGCTTTTTACCGGCGGGTACTTCGCCCCAGGTGTAAACGGCCAGCTCGACACTGCCAGACCGCACGATGTGTGAAGGAGTCATATGGCCTCTCCTTACGCAGCTGCTTGCGCGGGTACATCGACCTCTTTGAGCTTGGCGCGCTTGGACTGTTTGGGTTGCAGGTCGGCCGCTTTGATCAGGCCGCGCTCCATCCAGCGACGCACGTGCGGCACGTCGTCATCGAGCCAGTACGCATCGTCCTCGGTCACCACCAGAAGCTCTTCCCATTTGGCGCCCACATCGCGGAACCCCAGATGCGGCTCAACGGCCCACAGGCCGGGGGTTGGCGGGTGATCGGATTGTTTACCGCTGTTCCAGATTGGCGACCAGCCTTCACGCATGCCTTTGATACGGTCACGCGCCAACTCGGTGACGTTGCGCACGCCAAAGTTGGCCAGGTTCAAATGCTTAGGCTTGCCATCGTCTTTGAGTTTTTCGACGCGGTGCGCCAGCGTCTCGAACGGGTAGGCTTTATGGCGGGGCTCATAGCCATGTTTGGCACACAGCGCGTCCACCGCCTGGCTGATGCGGGCCAAGGGCTCGCGGGCGCGGGCCATTTGCACAATCAGTTGGCGGTACTCGAGCAAATCGTCCATCAATTTGTCGAGCAATTTGTTTTCGCCAATGACACCGAAAAAACCGATGTCGGCGGTGTAGCCTTTGAGGGTGGGGGCGTTGTCCAGAATGAAGGGCATGCCTTCTTCGAGTACCCGGTTGCCGGGATAAAACGCCGGGTTAAAGCCACCCAGCATTTTTAAACCGATCAAACCACGGAAGGCGGTGCGGTCACCAAACCAGGCAAAGGGCTGATGAAACCAGTCATCAACCCCGTGGTCCAGCAGCCAGACTTTCTGCAGATGCGCGGCTTGGCGCTCAGTCATGCCCGGTTTGAGTTCGGCGGCAATGGCCTCTGCGCATTCGTAGGCCAGGCGCTGGACGTGGCGAAATTGTGCGAGATCGTCCTGCGAATGCAGATGGGTGGATTGTGTACTCATATTATAGTGTCTCCTCTTTACTGTGACATTAAACGATGTCGCAGTAGGGGCGCAACTCTAATATCGAACCCGCGCCGTGTGCTGCTACTCGTCCGTCAAACTACATTCAGCCAGACCTGCGTCGTGATGACAACGGATCTTTTTCAGGATCGCCATCATCCGTTTGTCGTAGATGCCATCCTTGGTTAATTGAATGCGGGCCTCACGCATCATGACCTGATACTTGAGCTGATCGGCCTGCGCAATATCGATCCAGTAGCGGGAGTTGATTTGCCGCTCCATGGTCGCAATCGCGTTAAATGCCATGTCCATGTAGCCCAAGCCGAACTGCCGCAGCTTGACCATGCGGTAGTCCAGATCGGGGACGTCCTTGATGAGCTTGTCCCGGTTGATGATGGCAGTCCCGGTGATGTTGACCAGCGGGAGTTTGAAAATACCGCCCTTATCGCCCATGCCGCGATACAGCTCCAACGGGAAAAATGCCGCCGCCGGTGCGGCGATGATGTCGACCTGACCGTTGTTGAATTTATTGGAAAAATTGGTGATGTCGCTGCTGACCGGTTGCGCGCCCAGTTGCTGGACCATTTTGGCTTGTGATTTGTCCCAATCGAGCACTGCGATTTTTTTGCCCGCCGCCTTTTCAATGGAGTTAATGCTGCGGTCGTTGACCATCACGTAGGC
>DAITMV010000288.1:0-2424 GCA_036834985.1 Burkholderiaceae bacterium
ATCTTGATCTGTGCTGTTTTGGCATAGGCCACATAGGCGGCCCCTTCGCGCCGCTTGCCAATCAAGAGTTGAGGCGGCTCCACCACATACAGCTTGAGCGTAATCCCTAAACCGCCAGTGTTCAAACCCAGATTCACGGCGCGGCCTTGTACTCCAGCCAACATCGCGGTCAAACCGATGTCAGCCACTTTCAGATTCACCTTGGCTGCGTCGCTATTGGCCAGCCCCACGCCGAGCAGGTCCGCTACCCTGATGGTGGTGCTGTTCAGCGGAATACGCAGCTGATTGACAGCCACTACGGCGGTGTTTTTGGTGGCCCCATTGGCGACATCCACCACAGCCACTAACAAATCGCCCAAGCCGACCTGCAGATTCAGCAGATCGGTTAAGGACGCAGCCCCCAGCCGCACCGTCAAATCCAGCAGGTTTAACCCCAACCCGGCATCGAGCAAACCCTGCCAGGAGGCCAGCGACAAGCTGATCCCGGAACCGCCGCCAATCGTATTCACCAGCGCGTTAAGCAACAAGGACTGATTCGTATCCAGCGCCAACAAGCCAGAGCGGATTGAACCGGCCACAAGGGGCGTGGTCGCAACCTCGGCAATCGCCGTAATGGCACGCGATGCACCAAAAAAGAACGGCGTGACCGTTCGAGTCACTTCGGCCCGCGCACGGGTTGCCACATCGCAGGTAGTCGCGGCGCTGGTGGAAGTGCGGCAGCTCAGGCTGACCTCTGAGCGCTGTGCACCATTCTTAAGGGCTACGGCATAGGCTTCTGTAAAAGTTGGGCCGTTACCCAGCTGCGAAGCAGCTGTGGTAGCTGCCAGATCGGCGATCCTCTGCAGCTCGGCCTTTTGCCACATCATCTGGCCCAAACCAAGTGATGCAAAGCTACCCAAGGCCATCAGACAGACGAACAGCGTCAACACCGTCATGGCACCCTGTTGGGTATGGATGGACCTGCCAGAACGTAGAAAAAAAAGGGACGGAAAGGCGCCACGTCGATTTAATCAATGATTTATAACAATTGAGGCGCCATTGTAAGTAATTTACTTACTCATAAATAGGTATTTATGCAGACAAAAACGGTCTATCTCGGTAATCATCCCCAAAAAACATCAAAAAAAGGTTCTACAGGACAAACCTGAAGAACCCTTCATACAAATAGCCAAACGTTGACCCCCGATGGCGTTTAGGGGTCGTGCTACAGATTATTTGGCTTTGTAGAAAATGTAATCGGCCTGGTACTTGACCACTTCACGACGGCCCTTGGTGGCTGCGCTGCAATCAGCGGCCGGTGCAACACCACCCACAGTGGCTACACGCTGAATGTAAGTGATGCCTGTCATGGCACCCGCACCCACGGCTGGGTTAGCTTGCACCAATTGCAATGGGATGTTGCCGGTACCGTTAGGAGCTACAGCCAGTTGCTTACCCGTGACCTTGGAACCATCGTTGGCTTGCCATGTGGCGGGAGGGCCATAATACGAACCCACAGCTTTACCGGCGCGGTCATTCAGCACTGCCTGTGGGCCTACGAATACCCATTCCTGGCCAGCGGCATTGGCTTTGTCCTTGCATTCGTATGTGATTTCACCCACACCGATGGTTTCGAGGGCAACGGCATTGCCGGCCGGAACCTTCACCGCGTCAGGCAAGGCGTCCTGGGAAAAGGTGGGATGCATCACGGCAGACATGGAACCACAGGCGGCCAGCACGGACGAAGCCGCGACCAGCAAAAGACGTGCAGAATAAGAAGCTTTCATGGTGTATCTCCAATAAGATGTTAAAGGGGAAAAAATGCATACGATGCGCAGCAAAATGCCACGCAACAATCAACCAACCCCTGTACAACACGCCAGCCTCGGATTTGGAGGCACCGCTTTTAAAAAAATGTTGAAGTTGATTTAAAAACGTCCATGACAAGCCATTCGAACAAACCACCCAAAAATACGCATCCCACTCCGGTACACGGCCATACAAAGACGCAACAAGACAGCGCCGTGGTCCCCAGCAGTCGGTTTGCCCGCTTAAGCCGTTTGGGCGCATTGGCCGGCTCAGTGGCGGGTAGCGTGATGGCACAGGGCGCCAAACAACTGGCCCAAGGCAAACGCCCCAAAATGAGCGACTTGCTGCTCACCCCCGCCAACGCCCGGCGAGTGGCCAGTCAATTGGCCCAACTGCGCGGCGCTGCCATGAAAGTGGGGCAATTGCTATCGATGGACGCAGGCGACATGCTGCCCAAGGAGCTGGCCGACATCCTGGCCCGCCTGCGCTCGGATGCCAAATCGATGCCGGTCGGGCAACTGACTCAGGTACTAGTCAAAGAATGGGGTAAAGACTGGAATTCGCGTTTTGAACAGTTTTCTCTGGCGCCGATTGCCTCAGCCTCTATCGGACAGGTGCACCGCGCCACCACCAAAG
>DAITMV010000289.1:0-2342 GCA_036834985.1 Burkholderiaceae bacterium
TGGTATTTACGCTCTGGTTGGTCATTCTGGCGGCATTGAGTATTTGCGGTGATTTGTTTGAGTCCTTGCTCAAGCGGCGAGCGGGCATGAAAGACAGCAGCCAGCTGCTTCCGGGCCACGGCGGAATTTTAGACCGTATTGATGCTCAGCTACCCGTGTTGCCGCTCGCCATCTTGTTGTTGGTTGTCTGACGATGAGCACAGAGCACGCGTCAAACACGCCCGGAGTCCGCGAGCGTTTGCTGATATTAGGCAGCACCGGTTCAATCGGTGTCAGCACACTGGATGTATTGGCCCGTCACCCGGATCGTTTTTCAATCACTGCGCTGGCGGCCCACACCAACATTGAACGCTTGGCTGAACAGGCGCAGGCGTTTTACCCTGCTGTGGTGGCAATTACTGATCCCCATGCCCGTGATCGTTGGGTCAGCTCAGGGCTGGCAGATCAGGTCCAGGCACATTACCGCAAAACCGGCAGACCAGTGCCCCAGGTGATCGCCACGCATGATGAGTTATGCGCCTTGTGTGCCAGTGATGAGGTAGACACGGTGGTGGCAGCGATTGTGGGAGCCGCAGGTCTTCACACCACGCTGGCAGCTGCCCGTGCAGGAAAAAAGGTACTGCTCGCGAACAAGGAATCCTTGGTCTTGGCCGGTCATGTGCTGATGGACGCGGCCCACGCATCGGGCGCTCGCATTTTGCCGGTTGATTCAGAGCACAATGCAATCTTTCAGGCCTTGCCCGCTGGTTATGACCGCATCAAGGCTCAGTCTTACGGGATCCGATCACTGATCTTGACTGCCTCTGGCGGCCCTTTTTTACACACGGAGCTGGGCTTGCTGGAGAGCATGCGCCCTGAGCAGGCCATCGCCCATCCTAACTGGAGCATGGGGAAAAAGATCTCCGTTGACAGTGCAACCATGGCCAACAAAGGCCTGGAAGTGATTGAAGCTTTTTGGTTATTTGGCTTGCCGGTTGAGCAGATTCAGGTGGTGATTCATCCCCAGTCCATCATTCACTCTCTGGTCGAATATGTAGATGGCAGTATGGTGGCTCAATTGGGTCAGCCTGATATGCGTACGCCGATAGCTCACGTGTTGGGGTTTCCCGACCGGCTGTCCTCTGGCGTTGGGTCTTTGAACTTGACTGGCTTGAGTGGTTTGACATTTTGTGCGCCCGATTTGCGACGATTCCCTGCCTTGGCGTTGGCCTTTGAGGCGTTAAAACGCGGGGATTCGCAAACCGCCGTGTTTAATGCCGCCAATGAAGTGGCGGTACAGGCATTTTTGGACGAGCGTATTCGATTTACTGATATTGCCCGCGTTATCGAATGGACCATGGAACGCATCAGCCCCCAGACAGTCAACCACCTGGAGGTTGCCCTGGACGCAGACCGGGCTGCCCGACAAATAGCGAGCCAGTTCTGTAGTTCAATTGGCCGATAACGTGTTCCCTAGGACTCATTTATGATCAATACCGTGTTCGCGTTTTTGCTGGCGCTGGGCATCCTCGTGATTTTTCACGAGTGGGGGCACTATGCGGTGGCGCGTTTTTTTAATGTCCGCGTCATTCGGTTTTCGGTGGGTTTTGGTCGACCTTTGATCAAAAAGCAGTTTAAACCCGATGGTACCGAGTGGGTACTGGCCCTGATTCCGCTGGGTGGTTATGTGCGGATGGTCGATGAGCGCGACCCAGAATCGCTGAACGTTCCGCATCTGAATCTGGAGGAGGCATTTAACCGCAAGCCGGTACACCAGCGTATGGCCGTTGTACTGGCTGGGCCTGTGATGAACCTGCTATTGGCCATGGTCTTTTATGCGGCGGTGCAGTTTGTAGGGTATGGTGAGCCCGCGTCCCGGGTGGCCCAACCGGCAAGTCATACGTTTGCGGCTGCGTTGGGTTTGGAGCACGGCGACGACATTGTGTCGATTAATCAGCGGCCCGTTACCGGCTGGACAGAGATCAACTGGCAAATGATGCGCTCGGTCATGAGTGATGATCAGGTGCAGGTCCAAGTCATGCGCCAGGGCGCGCAGCACTTGCTGCAGTTGAACAAAAACGATGTCGGCTGGCCGGAATTATCTCCGTCTGCCCTGACCAACCTGGGCTTGGCCCCGTATGAAGGCACGGTCGTGCTGCGCAAGGTTCTGGAGGGTTCGGCCGGCGAGAAGGGCGGTTTGAAGGCAGGTGACCGCATCGTAACCCTCAATGGCAAGCCAGTGATATCCAGCGGTCTGTTGAGTCAGTCGATTCGGGGGGCGGCGGGGCAGCCTTTACACATGGGGGTTGAGCGCGACGGACAAACCCTTCAGCTTGTAGTGATCCCCGAGACCGTATTACCTC
>DAITMV010000290.1:0-2319 GCA_036834985.1 Burkholderiaceae bacterium
AGATGGCACCGATTGGTTGCTGACCACAATAATGGCATCGGCAATACGCAGGACGTTGGCTACAAAATCGATGTTGTTAAAGCCGCAGACATCAATCACGACCCGGTTAAAAAACGACTTGATCAGTACCAGAAACTTAAGTGCATCCTGGGCGCTGACTTCTCGCAAATCCGCCAGATTGCGTGGCAAGGACAGGACCGACACATCGGTGGTCTGATTGCGTTTAAAAGCGGTACGTGCCAGGGTTGCATCAAAACGCCGCAGGCTGCGAACACACTCCACAAAATCCATCGCCCCTTGTTTTTCGTCGCAAGGCAGGTGAATCAATCCATCACCTAATGGCAATCCGAAGTCGAGCAGCAAGGTCTCGTCGCCGGTTGTCGCCCTCAGGCAAGCGGCCAGGTTCACCGCCAAGGTGGTTGCACCCACACCGGGGCGTCCCCCCAATACGACAATCGCATGGCCGTTGTCCTGCTCGGCGCTGCTCGGGGCAGACTCGGCGGCTGCATCTACAATCTTCTGGACTTCCATCGGTTTGGAGTCCAGATCAATAAAGTCTTTAACACCGCTGCGCAGCGCCACCACCAGGGCTTCGCTCGATTGTTTGGAGCCCAAGGCAACGATTGGCAGGTCAGGCGCCAGGGAGCCGAGTTCTTGAACAATGACCGATGGGTCGACCGACACCTGCGGAGAAAAGTCCACAACTGCCAGCGCAGGCGATACCAGCCCGACCCGCTGTGCGATGCTCTCAAAATTGCCTGTTTCCCTCACCAGTGTGTAGCGTTCACCCAGCGCGTCAGACAGCCACAGCCAGTGACTGTCGTCGCTGCAAATTACGAGAATTCGGTCAAGCTTGCTCAAGATATGCCCTCAATTGGAAAAGCCGGGAAGGGCAGTGTTATTTTGTTGAGGCAAGGCCAAGGTTCCCCACAGGGAGGAGCGTGAATCTCCTGCACCTTCTCCGGGTAAAGGTAGGGCCGGTGCATTTTTGGCACGTGGCTTGACGAATCGCGGGGTGGCCACGATCACCAATTCCTTGTCTTGTTTGGTGTAGCTGACGCTCTTGAAAAATGCGCCCAGAATAGGCAATTGGGACAGGCCGGGTACTTTATCAATGTTGGCGATCACGCTGCGACTGACCAGGCCACCAATGATGAAGCTCTCACCCTCACCCAGCTCGACCGTGGTGTCTGCACGGCGGGTCGTCAGCGCGGGGACCTGGAAACCATTGACCGTGATGCCTTTGGAAAAATCCAGATCACTGACTTCGGGCGATACCTTTAACGCGATGGTTCGGTTCGAAAGAATCGTTGGCGTAAAGTCCAGGCGGATACCAAATGATTTGTATTGAATCGTAAAAGCGCCCGTTGACCCTGAGGTGCCGGAGGGCACCGGGATCGGCACTTCGCCACCCGCCAGAAACGATGCGGCCTGCCCTGACTGTGCAATCAACGAAGGCTCTGCCAGTACTTTGGCGTATCCATCAGATTCGAGCATGGCCAGTTGCAGATCAAACGCACTTTGCCCCACCCGGTTGGCTACCACTTGAAACGCCTGGCTGACTGAGCTGCTTGAGGCACTGGTGCCCGGGTTTACAAAACCATACTTAAACGAGCCGTTTGTTTTGTTAAAACTGATGCCAGCCCGCTGTAGTTCGTTGCGACTGAATTCAACCACTTTCACATCGACCTGCACCGTACCGGGTACGCTCAGCGTAGTGGTATCGACCAGGTCAACGGATTTGCCTTCGGCACTGGAGCGTGTGAGCCCCGAGCGTACCTGTTGATAGGCCGCCACATTGGAAATACTACCGGACAGGCGTAATACATTGCCTTGGGTATCCAGTGTCAGGCCTTGTACATTTGACGTGGAAGGGCCCGTTTTGCCCGTCACGGCCAGCGTGATGGATTTGGGTTTGGTCGCGCCTTTACTCCACACCAGCAAAGAGGTTGAGCCTGCCTGTTTGCCAACGATCAATACGCCTGCTCCTGCACCGTCTTTACCCGTGGGCTTAAGCACGCTGACCTCTGCGATGTCAGGGTCGCCCACTGCAACACGCGCAGGCAATGCGGTGGTTGCCAGGACTTCCTGAAAACCGGTGCTGATCGAAATAATTTGAGGCACGTCCGCATTCGTCGTTGCCTCATTGCCTGCAGATCGGATGGCTGGCGTTTTGACAACTGTAAATGAGCTGGGCTTGTCGCTGCTCGCCTGGCGTTTGGTCTTTTTGGGTTTGACCGGTTCAGCTGGAGCTGCAACCACGAGTTGTCTTGTACCGGTGAACGTGAAGGTTTCACCCGTTGGGCCCGCAGCAGGAGT
>DAITMV010000291.1:0-2314 GCA_036834985.1 Burkholderiaceae bacterium
GATAGTTAATGTTTGTATTGTTTAAATACTTTCTGGCCGACTTGGTCTGGTAGTTGTGCTGGACCACCTGGACGGCCTTTGCTGGATCAAACAAAGCTGCTAATTCGGCGATATCCGTTTGGCACACCATGTCGCCATCGGCAAACACTGCCATACCTTGAAAGTCCAGGAGATAGGGCGTCAAAAAGCGGCTGAATACGAACCGGTTGCTGATGTTTTTATGGTTTTCCCGATAAAACTGAAGGGTGTTTTCGGCCAATGGAATAAAGCGGACTGGGATAGATGATTTTTCCAAGACGCTTTGGCAAAAGGTGTGATAGCTGATGGCTTCGCGCTGATCAAACCCGACTACCAGGGTGAGGCTATTGGGCAAGACACTTCTCCGAAATATGTAGATGGATATCGGCGACCACACCGTCCCACATCCCGTGCTCGGCCTGTTCGAAAACATCGATAGAGGGATACCACATACTGCGGATCCCATGGCGATTTGCCCAGTACCACAGACGCCCCTCGCCTTTTGACAGCATGACAAATGTGGGCTTTCCCAAAGCGCCGGCAATATGGGCGGTCGTGTTGCTGACAGTTAGCACCATATCGCACGCATCTACCAGAGCGGCATGGCCGTCAAGGTCGGAGAAATTATCCACAGACAGGCAGGATACGATCTGTATGCCATGGCGCTGGTGAAGGGCAGCCAGTTCATCATGGGTATCACCGTACTGCAGGTTAACGAATCGAAATAATGGGTTCGAAAGTATGGGTAAAAGCTGTTCCAGGTTGATAGATTTCCCGCGGCCGAGCCGGGTGTTTTTACTCCGCCATGTAATCCCAACCAACGGTCGCGCATCAGCTTGAAGTTGGGATCGCAGCGAGTTCACACGGGCCTGATCAGCACAGAGATACTTTGTTCGCACTGCTTGAAAATCAGTCGCATCGCGCCGAAAGAAATAGCCCAAATCCCCGTGCGCCAAATGCAGATCAAAGGAATTCGGATCAATCGGCGATCCCTTGGCGACAAACTGCGCTCTGGGAATTGAGCGTTGCAACAAGGGGATGAGCCGTCCATCCACCTGCACCGTGACGGAACCAAAGCGATTGATGGCTTCATCGAGCATCGAGGCATGGAAAACCTCGTCACCTACACCCTGTTCTGACCATAGAAAAACTTTCGGAACCGTTTTGTACGACGTCCCCCCAGTTTCAGTAGCACTGGGCTTTGGAGTCCGGGGTTAATTTAACTGGTTTTTGAATCAATGTTTTTGCATAGGCTGTCGGTGTTAGGCCACCCAGCGATTTCTTCGGTCTTTCCTCGTTGTATTCCTTTCTCCATGCTTCCACGACGACGCGTGCGTGCTGCAAGCTTGTGAACCAATGTTCATTGAGGCATTCATCACGAAACCGCCCGTTGAATGATTCGATGTAAGCGTTCTGATTGGGCTTGCCGGGCTCGATCAGGAACAGTTGCACACTGCGTGCATGGGCCCAAGTCAGCATGGCTCGACTGCAGAACTCTTTGCCGTTGTCTGTTCGTATAGCTTTGGGCAGCCCTCTGGTGCTGGCAAGTTGCTCCAGGATTCGCACCAGTTGGTTTCCACCCAATGCACGCTCCGGCACGATCGCCACCGCTTCATGGGTTGCGTCATCCACCACCGTCAGGCTCTTGATGCTGCGTCCCTCGGCCGTTCGATCAAACACGAAGTCCATGGACCACACCTGGTTGGCTGCCGTTGGGCGCTCCAGGGGATGCCTGTCACTCAGTGGAATCTTCTTGCGCCTGCGCTTCTTCACTTGCAGACCCGCTTCAGCGTAGAGCCGGTCTACGCGTTTGTGGTTAACGTATTCACCGGCCTGGCGCAGCTTCAGATAAATCATGCCGGCCCCATAGCGTCGATGTCGCTGGGCCAGGGCAATGATCTTGTCCTTGAGCACGCAGTTGCGGTCCGCAGCAGGTTCGTAACGCAATGCACTGGCACTCATTCCGATGATGCGCAACGAGCGACGCTCGCTCAGTCCCTTGTCGGTCATGCAGCGCACCAGTTCACGTCTGGCCGGTGCGCTCACCACTTTTTTCTCAAGGCTTCTTTCGTCACCTCGTTCTCCAGCATGGATTCGGCCAGCAGCCTCTTGAGGCGTGTGTTCTCCGCCTCCAGCTCCTTAAGGCGCTTTGCGTCGGACACGTTCATGCCGCCAAACTTGCTGCGCCACAGGTAATAGCTGGCCTCTGAGAAGCCGTGCCTGCGGCACAGTTCGGCAACCGCCAGACCCGCTTCCGCTTCGCGCAGGAAGCCAATGATTTGTTCTTCGGTAAATC
>DAITMV010000292.1:0-2282 GCA_036834985.1 Burkholderiaceae bacterium
GTGTAAGTGGCGACCTTTACCTGGACCCCTTCGGTTGGAGCCAACCTGTCGATGCGGCCCAGCGTTCGCCGTGTGGCCTTTGGCGACGGCTATGAGCAGCGTTTGGCCTTCGGCATCAACACTCAGCCCCAGGTCTGGTCGTTGGAGTTTCGGGGGCGAACCAGCACCGAGGCGAGCGCAATCGATGCGTTTTTGCGCTCACGGGGTGCCGTGCAGGCCTTTGACTGGACTCCTCCTGGTGGAACTGCTGGCAAGTTCGTGTGCGAGGAGTGGAGCCGATCAGTGGATGAGCCCAATGTCGAAACGGTGCGGGTTACCTTCAAACAGGTATTTGATCTGTCATGACAGTAGCTGCGATTACCTCCGAAATCCAGAAGCTTGCACCCAGCAGCGTGATCGAACTTTTTGTGCTGGATCTGGCACTGTTTGGCCAGGGGCCGGTTCGCTTTCATGCCGGAACCAATGCCTTGCAGCAGCGGGTTGTCTGGCAGGGCAACGCCTATGAGGCATTTCCCATTGAGGTTGAAGGCTTCGAATTCAACGGCAACGGCCAGGTACCTCGGCCGCGCCTGCGGGTAGCCAATGTCACGGGCGCCATCACGGCGCTGGTGCTCACCTACCAGGACCTCGTGGGCGCCAAGATCACACGCAAGAGGACGCTTGCGAAATACCTCGATGCGGTGAACTTTGAGGGTGGTGTCAATCCGACAGCCGACCCCTCGGCTGAATTCGCTGATGACGTGTACTACGTCGACCGCAAGTCCAGAGAAACACGGGATGTTGTCGAGTTTGAGCTCGCCGCATCGTTTGACCTTGAGGGAGTCTCACTCCCGCGTCGGCAGATCGTCCAAAACGTCTGTCCCTGGCGCTACCGGGGTTCCGAGTGTGGGTACACCGGCACGGTCTATTTCGATGCCAACGATCAGTTGGTTGGCTCCAGCAGCCTCGACGTTTGCGGCAAGCGTCTGTCCTCCTGCAAGGCGCGGTTTGGACAGAACGCTGAGTTGCCCTTTGGTGGCTTTCCGGCAGCAGGGCTGATTCGCTGATGTTTCCTGAAAACCGGGACCTGGCGCTCAATCACGCCCGCGAGTCTTTCCCGCGCGAGTCTTGTGGACTGCTCGTGATCCGCAAGGGTCGGGAGGTGTACTGGCCGTGCCGAAACATCGGTGTGGGTACGGACCAGTTCGTGATTCACCCCGAGGACTACGTCAAAGCCGATGAGCAGGGGCAGATCGTGGCCGTGGTGCACAGCCATCCGGGCCTGCCGCCCGAGCCAAGTCAGGCTGACCGGGTGGCGTGTGAGGCCAGTGGCTTGCCCTGGCACATCGTGAGCGTACCGAGCGATACCTGGGCCAGCATCGAACCAATGGGCTACGTTGCCCCTTTAGTGGGCCGCGAATGGTCTCACGGCGTACTCGATTGCTACGCCTTGGTGCGCGACTGGTTCCGAATAGAACGAGGGGTGGATTTGCCCAACTTCGTGCGCTTTGACGATTGGTGGAAGCGCGGTGAGAACCTCTACATGGAGAACTTCTCTCAGGCTGGGTTTTCTCCGGTAGACGCGAGCGATCTCCAGACTGGCGACTGCTTCCTGATGCAGGTGGCATCAAGCGTTCCGAATCACGCAGCGGTTTACCTCGGAGAGGGGCTGATTCTTCATCACTTGCAGGGGCGTCTTTCCAGTCGTGATGTCTACGGCGGCTACTGGCAAAAAGTCACAACACACATCCTCAGACATGGTCACAATCATTCTTCTTGGTGAACTTGGACGCCGGTTTGGCCGCAGGCATAGCCTGGCCATCTCATCGGCTGGCGAGGCCATAAGAGCGCTGGCGGCCAATTTCCCGGCTTTTGAGCGGGAACTGGTGGCCTCAGGAGAGCGTGGTGTGGGCTACCGCGTGCTGGCTGGTCGTGAGGCGTTGACACTGGATCGTCTGCATGAGCCGACAGGACAGAGCCGCATCACCATTGCCCCGGTGGTCTCTGGTGCAGGTGGTAATGGCCTCGGTCAGATCTTGCTGGGTGCAGCCTTATTGGCAGTCGCTTGGTGGAACCCGTTGGGCTGGGCGGCGTCGGGCGCGGTTTTGTCACAGGCCACGCTCTACTCGGTAGGCACAGCCATGATTCTTGGTGGCGTGGCGCAGATGATTGCGCCTACGCCGAAGGCCACGGAGCCCTCAGAGCGCCCAGAAAACAAGCCAAGCTACAGCTTCAATGGTGCTGTCAACACCACCGCCCAGGGGCATCCCGTGCCGGTGGGTTACGGCCGATTGATTGTGGGC
>DAITMV010000293.1:0-2230 GCA_036834985.1 Burkholderiaceae bacterium
TTCGGTCTTCGGGCTGCCTGCGGCCGAGCCATTCTTGCTATTGAAGTAGTCGTAAAGGCTGTCGTACCCTTCGGGGACCTCTGGTATTTGATCATCCGCTGAGCCGGGGTCGCCCTCGTGTTCCTGTGTTTGGACTGTGAGTTTGAGCTTGGGGCTGACGATGGAGTAGTTGCTGATCCCCGACCTGGCGTACAGTGTGCCAATATGTTTGAAGTCAGACTCGTAATACCGAGCTACAAAAATTTTCACTTCACAATCGTACGGTAAGTCCCGAAGCGCTTGTACTGCGCCTAGATCGTCTGTTTGCCCGCTAACGGGGGCAAGCCCTGCAGGTTCGATGCGATATTTCACGCCGACGATAGGGTTAAGCGCAAAGTCATAAAATCGGATGTTGACGATATCAGGCTCTGTGTTTGTGCTGATTGCATGTCCGTCGTCCTCCGCGGCTGTGGCGTTTTCGCGCGTGGTGTTCTGTGGGTCTGTGAGGTCGTTATCCATAGAATTTTTGGCTGATGAGGATTGGCTCAGTCGGCAAATAGATGCCATGAGTCGCTGCCGAGCCATACGTCCAGCGACTCTTGCTGTGGCGTGAATACACGCGGAATATGCCCAGAGGAATCCACCTGCCCCCGCATAATCAACGCCCCCGCTTTATTTCTAATTTCATACGTCGGTTGGTCATTAACCTGCGTCTGACCGGGTTTAAACCCAAGAATGCTGGACACATCAATTTTGGCGCTGTGCGTAGTTTCGTTGACCGGAACGGGTAGTGGCGGTAGCTCTACCGACCCTTTTGCCGGCCCCTCAAAGGTATGCTGAGCGCCTTTGATGCTGACTCGCCCTGGGGCGTGAATCTCGATGTTGCCGCCTTGCAAGGTAATGGTAGCGCCGCCGCAGTTCAATTGAATGGATTTGGCCGCGCTCACCGTCACATGCCCTTGCGTCGCAGTGATTTGCACATCCTTGAGGGCGTTGACATTGATGTTGTTGCTGTGAGCCTGCAAGCTCAGCTCGCCTTGAGCGGCGATCATCTTCATGTGCCCTGCGTGGGCAAACAGGCTGACTGCCTCTTTTGCAGTGGCGGTGATGTTGCGCTGCGCGCTGATGTGGGTCGATTGCGCGGTGGATACATGCACATGTTGCCCTGCGGCCAGTTGAATGGATTGCTCGGTGGCTGCTGCAATGCCTGCCGGGGAGTTGAGCGCCAGCAAGGGTTCCGCATAGGCGGCGGTGTTGCTATTGCCTTTTGATGGCGCTGTTGAGTTTGCTGTTGATCCAGGTGTTGATTGCGCTATCGATGGCGCTGCTGTGTCCTGTTCAATCGTAGCCGCCAGGGACTTGATTTGATCTGCATTGGTGTGCAGTGAATCGGTGTGATCCCCTGCCGTGTGGTGTTGCGCGGCATCTGATAAAGCTTGATCAAGCGACTGGTGTTGTTTGAGCTGGCTGGTCAGCTCTGAGCTGTCCAGATGGTCACTTTGCGCCTGGGTGCGCAGGTAGGTTGAGAGCAACAAGCCTTTGCCCGCGCGTATGGCGCCCCACAGGTCGGTTCTCAGTTCTGCGCCCAGGCCTCGGGCTTGTCCATACCCGTTACTGCGCGGGTGAACCAGATAGCCTTGGTTCAGCGCTGTGTGACCATAGTCTGTTGCCAGACGGGTGCGCAGTTGCTGGTGAGTGTCATCGAGCAAGAGTTCGTTGGAGGCTGTGCGCGGGAGGTTGGCCAAAGAAGCGCTTGATGAAGCAGCGATTACTGAAGAAGCATTGGTTGGCGACGACTCATTCCCAGCAGAACCACCCAAGGCTCGCTTGATATGCGAATCTGTCCCGGCCAGCATCTGGCTCTTGATGCCGCTGATCGCTTTATCGGCAGGTAGTGTGGATACGTGGCTAAAATGCGCCGGATCATGACGCCCGTTGTACACGCTGCCGGTGACGATGGGTTTATCGGGATCGGCCCCGATAAACGACACCAGTACCTCATCGCCAATGCGCGGTATCCACAGTTGGCCATACCCGTTCGAGCCCCAGCTTTGCGCCACACGGACCCACGCGCTGCAGTGGTCGGGGTGGATGGGCAGGCTGCCATCGTCTGTGTAACGGCGATCGCCCGCCACCCCTGCATTGCGCTGGTTTGTATGGGATGAAGATCCGCCGGTGAGATCTGCGTCGGGCTCGGGATAGCTGTGCGCCCGTACAAACATGAACCGCACCTTGATGCGTCCCAAGGCAT
>DAITMV010000295.1:0-2180 GCA_036834985.1 Burkholderiaceae bacterium
GCATTATACCGGCATGGATTCCGGTGTCGCGGCGCTGCAATTACTGACCAATCCGCTGTCGGAAGTCTCGTGCCACTATCTGGTGTGGGAGGACGGACGGATTTTCCAGCTTGTGCCAGAAGTGGCGCGGGCATGGCATGCGGGCAAAAGCGTGTGGAAGGGCGAGACCGACATCAATTCCCATTCCATCGGCATCGAAATCGTCAATGGCGGCCACCGTTTCGACCTGCCCGCCTATCCGCCACAGCAGCTCGAGGCCGTCAAAGCCCTCTGCCTTGATCTGATGCAACGCCACGGGATTCAGGCAGGCCATGTGCTGGCCCATTCCGACATTGCCCCCGACCGCAAGGACGATCCGGGCGAACATTTCCCGTGGGCCGATTTTGCGGACAGCGGCATCGGCCTGTGGGTGCCTCCTGCCCCGCTCGCCGAAGGACCGCGCTATCAATCGGGCGACGAGGGCCAGCCGGTGCGCGCCTTGCAGGCCTTGTTGGCGATGCTCGGTTTCGGGCTGGACCTGACCGGCGTGTTCGATGCCCGCACGGTCAGCGTTGTCAAAGCCTTCCAGCGCCACTACCGGCCGGAACTGATCGACGGCATCGCCGATCTCTCGACCATGATGACGCTGAAAGCCGTGTTACAGGCAGCCAAGGGCTGAGCCCTCGGCTTGAATCGCTCCGGGTTTGTCGGAGACCATCAACTTAATTAAGGATGATGGTTATGACAAAAAGCAAAATGGCAAATCGCTACTCGCCTGAGGTTCGCGCACGCGCGGTCCGGATGGTGTTCGAGCATCAAGGCTCTTATGAAACGCAGGCGGGCGCGATTGCGGCCATTGCACCCAAAATTGGCTGTATTCCCCAGACCCTACGTGAATGGGTCAAGCAGGCTGAGAAAGACAGTGGCATGCGCGATGGGGTCACGACCGAGGAACGAGATCGGATCAAGGCACTGGAACGTGAGGTTCGCGAGCTGCGCCAGGCGAATGAAATTCTCCGTAAAGCGTCAGCTTATTTTGCACAGGCGGAACTCGACCGCCCACTGAAGCGATGATCGCCTTCATTGAAGATCAGCGCATTGTTTACGGCGTCGAGTCGATCTGCAGGGTCCTGCCGATCGCGCCGTCAACGTTTTATCACCGCCTCGTGTGTCGTGCTGACCCTTCCAAGGCATCAGTCCGGCACCAACGGGATACGGAATTGCGGCCAGAGATCAAAAGGGTCTGGGATGAAAACTATCAGGTCTACGGGGTCCGCAAGGCTTGGCATCAGATGAAGCGGGAGCACTTTGAGCTGGCGCGCTGCACGGTGGCACGCTTAATGAAACAGCTCGGCATCCGTGGTGCTGCGCGCGGCAAGGTAGTGAAAACAACGGTTCCAGTTGTATCAGCGCCCTGTCCGCGTGACAGGGTGAACCGTCAGTTCCGGGCGCCTGCTCCGAATATACTGTGGGTCAGTGACTTTACCTATGTCTCAACCTGGCAAGGCTTTATTTACGTCGCCTTCGTCATAGATACATTCGCTGATCGTATCGTCGGATGGCGGGTCTCGCGGTCTGCCAAAACAGACTTTGTTCTCGATGCCTTGGAACAAGCCTTATATGATCGGCAGCCTGTCCAGAAAGGCGGCCTCATTCACCATTCGGACCGCGGCGGGCAATATTTGTCCATTCGATACACCGAGCGTCTGGCCGAAGCTGGCATCGAACCATCGGTCGGCAGCGTCGGTGACTCGTATGACAATGCCCTCGCTGAAACTATAAACGGCCTCTACAAAACCGAACTTGTCCACCGCCAAGGGCCGTGGCGTACCATGCAGGATCTAGAGTTAGCCACCCTTGGCTGGGTTGATTGGTTCAACAATAGACGACTGCTTGGACCAATAGGAAACATACCGCCAGCCGAGGCCGAAGAGAACTTCTATGCACAGCGCGACGTGTTCGATATGGTCGCGTGAAATGAAGCAAAAGGTCTCCGATGAAACTGGAGCGATTCAAGTTACTGACGACATTCGCTGCGATTTACCGACTGTAAAGGCAGCCGTAAGCCCTCAAGGTCCTATATCGAAATTATAATTGGCTGTTCGTGGTTTCGATTAACCCTGATTATTTTAATCGTAATATGTCCTTTTTTACGCGTGATTATATTGGACATGACAAAAGAAATTCTCGGGGGTTGCGGG
>DAITMV010000296.1:0-2168 GCA_036834985.1 Burkholderiaceae bacterium
TAACTGGTTCGAGCCCCAAGTCTGGCCTCGAATTTGGGCGGTTTAAATGACGAGTCCGAACGTAAAATTTACCAATGTGCTGGAGAAATTGTGGCATTACCCCAATCATGTAGACATTATTTAAAGAATAGTCTGAACTTATACAACCACTCGGCGGCTTATTAAGGCGCTGTGCAGCTGAAGCTGCTGGCCACATTAATGTCACCCGCGCCCCGGTATTTGGGATAGCCTGGGTAGTCACACAAAGGCCGTGTTCTGCCGGGCACGCCTGCGGTGTCAGCTACAGTTTGCGGCGGGGGTGCAATACCTTTTTCGACCCAGTCTTCCAGTGTGGTCAATGAGTCCCATGCAGCGTTGAACACACTGCTTAAGGCATGACCGTAGCCCGGGATTTCATAGTAACGGGCAAAGCTGTCTACCTTGGCTGGTCCCATGGCGGTACGAATCCGCTGCCAGTATTGCTGTGTGGCTCGGGTGCTGACCAAAGCGTCGTGTGATCCGTGTGCCATTAGTATTTTGCCGCCCTTGTTTGCAAAAGCTGACAAATCTGTTTTGTTGGTGTCTTGCAGAGCCGTTAGCTGCACGATACGCGCCTGATAAGCACCTGGGTTTTGCGGATCCAAACTTAGCGAATTAAAGCCGGCGTCACGGGTCACAAAGTACTTCACCCACTGGTCCATAAACGTGCTGCCATAAGGCGGGCTGCTTGCGGGCGTGTTGACGTTGTTGACGGTAACTGCAGGCTTGACGGCAGGCATAGGGTTGGCGGGCTGCTCGGTACCGAGCGCCAAGGTCAGCACCGTCGGCTGTAGCGGGCTAGAGCTTGGGTTACCAAAGTCGGTACCCCAGGTGTTGAAGCCGGGATAGGTGTTCTCGCCGCTAGCCAGCGTGTAGTTGAGTACAAGCGGTGTATTGGTCACCACATAGCCGGAGATCTGCGCATCTGACAAACACGTATCACCCGAGTCGACACCGCCTGCGCAGCGCAGGGGCTGGTTACCCAACATTGCTGTCATGGGATTGAAGCTGGCGTTGCAAGCACTGACGTTGCTGATCAAGCCATCCGTTACGCCATCGAGCCCATCGCATGCTGCCAGCGCTGCGTCGTACATCAGCTTGCGTTTAGCACGGTTGGGATAAGCACCGGGTTTTGCTAGCTCACGGGTGATGCGACCAAACTGCAAATCAAGTGAAGCCGCATTCCAGGCTGGGTAAAGCACGATTGCTCCGTCAAAGTCTTGCGGCCAGTTTTGTACTGCAAACAAAGCCTCGCGTCCGCCGGTAGAGCCCCCTGCAAAATAGGTTTTTTGTACGCGCGCGGCGTAGCGCATTTGGATGATGTTGATAGCGACATCACGCGTTTTTTTAATCGCATCAGAAGAGAAATTTTTCAAGGCTTCATCGTTGGCGCCAAAGGTGCCATCACGGCTTCCATTCGCATTGGCCTGATGGCCAGAGTCACTGCCAAAGGTCGCATAACCGCGCGCCAGAGGAGCCGGCTTATCAGAAGGGCCGGCCGGCACGTTACCCAGACCAGTTGCCAGAACACCGTTGTATCCACCGCCACCAAACATCAGAGCCTTGCCATTCCAGTTAGAGGGCAGATTGATCTGAAACTTAATTTTGGGAGCCACAGGGTCAACCGGGTTGATGTCGCCGAGCACCTTACAGAACTCAGCCACTGCAGCTACGCCTGTGCCAGCAGCAGGAACAATGACCGAACTTGTTACAACCGCACCCGTGGTTGGCATACCAATCGCTTGTGAAGTAATCGCAATACCGTTCAACCCAGAGCAGGCGGTCGGGCTTGAGGGTGGTGCGGGTAAATTGCTGGCGCAGCCGACCGCAGTCAGTGTTGCAACAGTTACTGCCACATAAGCAGCACTTCGCTGCATTAAAAATCTCATATTGCCTCCGGTGCCTTAGCGACAAACCAAAACCTGAAATTAACACAAGCAATGCTGCGAAAACGAGGGGCAAACCCTTAAAACGGGTGTGTCGTCGAACTTTCTGCTTAAGTGGTTCGAGCCCCAAGCCTAGCGCGTAACTTTTTGCGTGTAATTTTTCGGATTACGAATCAACTTTAATCGTTCCGCGGCGAACCTGGTCACGTTCCAAGGATTCAAACAATGCTTTGAAATTTCCCTCGCCAAAACCTTCATCATTTT
>DAITMV010000297.1:0-2070 GCA_036834985.1 Burkholderiaceae bacterium
CAGATGGGTATGCTCAACAACAAGCCTGGGCAGTCGGATGATTTTTATATCCACCAAGGCTGCCAGTTTGTATTGGGCTTTGGTGACAACGTCTATGAGAAGGGCGTTAACAGCAGCAGCGATCGCTTGTTTTTTGACAAGTTTGAAAAAGCGTATCTGACCATGCCCGCCGATATTCCATTTTTTATGGCGCTGGGCAATCACGACAACACCGGCTTTTTGGGGTATGCCTCTCAAGACCAAGTGCCTGGGGTCGATACCGACACCTCACGGGGTGATTATCAGGTCCTTTACACCCGGCAGGCGGTTGACTCGTCGGGTACGAATCCAGCCAACCCCCGCAAAACACCTCGCTGGCAGATGCCCTCCCGGTACTATGATTTTACTGCCGGTGGTTCAGCGGACAAGCCCTTGGTTCACTTTTTTGCAATCGACGCGATTACCGCGACTTCCACCATTCCTGATGCCAACGGCACCTACAGTTATGACGGGTACGGGCAAGATCAGTTGCGCTGGCTCAAACGCGGACTGAATAAAAGTACTGCACAATTTAAAATCACGTTTGCACATCACCCGTATTTATCTAACGGCCAGCATGGTAACGCAGGTGCTTATGACGGTTTGCCAAACGCCTTGTTGCCTGTGGCCTCGGGGCAGCGCTACAAGGATTTTCTGGAGGAGGCGATGTGTGATGCCTCCGACGTATTCATGAATGGGCATGATCATGATCTGGAATGGTTGACCGCCGTACCGTCGTGCGGACGGACCGAATTTTTATTGTCGGGTGCCGCCGGGAAAAATGACCGTGATCTGAAACAACCTGAGAACAATGCAGTACGCATGCAATATGGACAGCGTTACGGATTTTTCTGGGTTGAGATTCGCTTGAATCCGCAAACCGGCAAACCGCAGATGCAAGCAGATATGTATTCGGTGGCGCTAAATGCTGCGGGTGAGTATTCCGTTCAGCCCATGCTCATCGATGGCAAAAAGGATGGCGCTCCATTGCGATATCGCATCACCAAAGAGGACCCACAGGTGGCCGCGTCAGCAACCCAAAAGGTACGCCGTGATGCGTATTTAAAAACAATTGGGCAGACCCGCGTTAATGTACTCGATCAAAAGCCAAGGCAGTATCCCGTGTTCACCGGTACAACAACACAAGCAGCCCCGGGTGATTGCCAAACTGCCGTACAAAGCAAGCTGAGCAGCTCTCCTACCAAGGGCCCTTTGGATCCGGTAGAACAGGCATATAAAAATGCAGTACAAACGGTCACTGATCGTTTGCCAGGGTCCCAGGCTCAATTGCTGTCAAACCTGTCCGACGCGGTGGTCCGGGTACTCGATGTTAACGACACCATTGCTGCAGCGGTGTTGGATGCCTCTTTGTCCAAAGATCCGGTGTATGCGCAGGCTCGCGTACAGGAAGGCTATCGCCTGGCCGCCATCAAGTTGATGCGATTAACCGCTGATTTACCCAACCAGTTTAAAAACGCAGGGCAGGTGTCCTCGGTATTTGCCGGATTGCCAGACAGCTTTTACAAAGCATCAACCCGAACGGCTGCAGCTGATTGCAAACAGCAGGACTTGTCTGCGTATGTGGCGCCTGTTGCGGGATTAAGTGCAAATTTGGCCACCATTGCAGAGGCAGCCAATCAGCAAAGCGGATCAGTTCCTGTGGTGGGTGGGGCTGTGAAAACGCTGGCTGATGCACTTAATAACACCACCCAATTGTTTGCGGTCACTTCAACCGCCCGATTGAGTCTGATCAATGACCGGGTGTTTGCATCGATTGATCAGTTGTTGCGCGATCTGGTGACCGACGTGCTGCCCTTGCAAGGGAATGTACCTGCACAAGCCCCCGCTGGATTTACGCCTGTTGCTGCAGAAGGCTTGGCGATGGGTGTACTTAAGGCAGCTGCCCAGGAAGTTGCATACAACCTGGAGCGAGGACTCAAGCCGGCGACCAATCCGATGGTATCGGCATTGAGTCAATTGGCTCAATTCCTGGGCCTCTGATCTGGATTACATTTTATAAAATAATTTGTCATATATGGTAATGCTGTTGAC
>DAITMV010000298.1:0-2065 GCA_036834985.1 Burkholderiaceae bacterium
CCGTTGGCTTGATTCGTAACGTTGAAATTGACGCCAGCCGGGATGGTGGCGTTCGATTTTGCCAGCACGGTCGCAAAATTGGTGCGGGCCGTTTCACCGCCCAAGGGGTTGGCGCCACCGGACAGTTCTCCGTAATTTTGAAAATTGATGTTCTGTGACGCCAATTGATCAAAAATAAAGTACTTGGGCGGGAAGGTCACCGGTACCACCCCAATCTCGCTGGACGGCCGTGGGCGACCCGAGTAGTCCATGTGCATACCCTTGAGCGTGTAATTGGTGGCATATGCACCCGTGGTGATCACGTGACCATCAACACTGACCTCACTGTTTTCATAAAAATTATCGAGCAGGACAAACTGGCGGGAAAGCGCATGGTTATTCGGCGCTACACCGTTTCTAATACCGATGCCAGGTTTGCTTTTATCAACAGTGGGGCAGTTATTTCCACAATTGTCACCAAACAACTGCAACGTCGGGTCCCCGTTGCCCCGTGGGTCAGCGCCAAACATCTGGTCGTAGGTTCTGTTTTCCTTGACCACATAAAATACGTATTTGATCTGGTTGCTGGGGGCAAACGTCGGTACTCCGTTGACGGTCCCCGTCTGTGGGCCATGCACCGGCGTGCCCGCAGGAGGGCTTAATACCCGGTTGCCTGGATACATCCCCTGGTCGACAAATGCCTCCAAGGTTTTGAAACCTTGGTCGCTGGGCATCCCCGTCACACCCACTTGTCCGATCAACATGTCGGGCAGATACGATGGATAATTCAACGTTGCATCATTAAAGCTGACGTTCGGTGGCGTGGCGGCAGAAGCTCTTCCATACAGCGGGTTGGCTCCGGTGCCCAAGCCCCGGCCCGTATTCCAGACCATCGAACAACCATCTGGAGTTATCCCGACGGCAGTGGGGTAGTCTGAGGTGGGCATCTTGCCCAACACGGAATAGGCTTTGGGCCCGTTGTTGGGGCGGTCCGTCAGCGCGATCGCAACGATGGCGTTTTCGCCCGCATTGGCTGACAGCAAGGTGGTCCCGTCGGGTGAAATCGCCAAAGAGATTGGCTGGCTTCCAAAGACGCCTTCTTTTCGCCGTAAATCGATGAACTGAGTCAACTTCGCAGACGCTTGGTCAATCACTGCAACGCCGTCTTTATTACTGACGGCGACATACATCACATCACGTTTCGGATCTTGCAAGATGCCTTGCGGCTGAGCATTGTTGTCACCATAAGGGCCACCCAAGCCCGAAATCACGGTGGCCGGCAGCCCGTTAACTGCTGACGAGAGGGGGAATTTGGAGACCGTGCCATCGTAGGCGTTGGTCACATATGCATTGGTGCTGGACCGGTCAATCGCGACGCCAAACGGGTAATGACCGACGTTGACCAGGCGGCTGGCGTTGTTATTATTCAAATCAAAAACCACAGCCTGATCGGCCAGCTGCAAGGCAACGACCAAATAACGGTTATCCGGGCTTACCGCTAAACCGACCGGAAAACTGTTCAGGTTCGGATTGGGCGGAATACCGAAGACCCTTCCATACCCGCCTTGTGTGGCCGGCATGGTAATCAGGGCTTTGGCATTTTCAACCGCCGTACCGTCCGGGTTGATATCAAAGACGTGAACTACATCACCGTTCTCACCCACGGTCGAGGTGGATTTGAATACACCCTGGTGTTCACCACTCACGTAGGCCCGGGTTCCTGTCGAGTTAAAGGCCATCTGGCCAAAGGTACCGGGTAAGGGCAGCACCTGCGTGACTTTGTTGGTGGCAATATTGACGATCTGTACATCGTTGTAGCCATGTCCTGCTGATACAGACCAGAAAAAACGACCATCTGGCGTCAGCTGTCCGCCCGTTGGAAAATTGCCCACCGAGGTGGTGTTACCGACCGGAATGATGGGACGCCCGGAGTTGGCATAGGTAAATTGCCGTGCGGGGCCCACCACCTTGTTGGAGCAGAGCGTTTCGGCATTGAGCTGAACGGCTTGTCCGGGTTGGGTCGTCGTATTGGTGATCGCTGACGTAGTGGCCGTGGCGCTGTCGCGTTTCCCGCAAGCCGTGAGGG
>DAITMV010000299.1:0-2055 GCA_036834985.1 Burkholderiaceae bacterium
TGGTAACTCCATGGTCGTGTACGGACTGCCGGACTGATAGGCGGTTTCTGTTGATCGGGCCCGCCCAGGGTCTGTGATGGTAGCGGCCACCTTCGGGTGGCCGTTCTTTCATCTTAGGAAGAGATCGACGATGTTTACAGTGTTGAAACGGTTTGCAATGTTGTGGTTCTGCCTTTCGGCAGTGCTATCGCAGGCGCAAGACCTGCAAGCGGGCAAAATCACCGCAGCGACATGTGTCGCTTGCCATGGTGAAGATGGAAATGCGGTAATTCCCGGCTATCCGAGCCTTGCAGGCCAAACCTGGCGGTACATCTACATTCAGTTGAAAGATTACAAAGAGGGTCGTCGAAGCCATCCCATCATGACAGCCATGGCCTCTGGTCTGTCGCGTGACGACATGGTCAATGTTGCGAATCACTTTGCCCGCTTCCCCTTAAAACCCAATGGCTTTGTGGCGGACGAGGCCAAAGTGAAATTGGGTAAAGCAAAAGCCGATGAGACCCTGTGCACCATGTGCCACCTGGGCGGGTTCAGTGGCCAAAATGAAATCCCCCGCGTAGCGGGCCAGCAATACGACTATGTGGTCGATCAACTCCGCAATTTCAAAGCCCGCACCCGGACCAACGATGCGGGCAATATGACCAGTGTCGCGCAGACCTTGAGCGACACGGATATTGAAAATCTAGGGCATTACATCAGCAGTATTCGCTGAGTTCTCAGGCCCCGCGTGGGGCCGGCGGGTCTAAGGGTTTCGATTAGAGGGCCACCCTTTGTGAAGTGGTAAGGTGGGTTACGTTAGCCGTGTTGAATGGAGGTATTCAACGGACTGGCGTCTACCTTCATTCCACTACCACAACAGGAGACCCTCGATGGCGAATGACACCTATGGATTGCTCGACAAGGAGCGGATTATTGCGGGGCCGGGCTTTAATCGCTGGCTCGTGCCACCGGCCGCCTTGGCAATTCACCTGTGCATAGGAATGGCCTACGGCTTTTCCGTGTTTTGGCTGCCTCTGTCCAAAGCACTGGGTATCAAGGAAGCCATCAAATGCGGACCTGAGATCGGGTTTTTGGGGCAACTTTTCACCACCTCGTGTGACTGGCAAATCTCCACACTGGGTTGGATGTACACCCTGTTTTTTGTGTTGCTGGGTTCGAGTGCTGCGACCTGGGGTGGTTGGTTGGAACGCGCCGGTCCGCGCAAGGCCGGCGTGGTCTCCGCGTTGTGCTGGTGCGGAGGGATGCTGATCTCGGCCCTCGGCGTCTACCTCCACCAGTCTGGATGATGATTCTGGGCTCCGGCGTCATCGGTGGCATCGGGCTGGGGCTGGGTTATATCTCGCCGGTGTCGACCTTGATCAAGTGGTTCCCGGACCGCCGCGGCATGGCCACCGGTATGGCCATCATGGGTTTTGGTGGAGGCGCCATGATTGGTTCGCCGATGGCCAATGACCTGATGAAGTACTTTGCCACTCCCACTGATGTGGGCGTGATGCAGACCTTTGTCGTGATGGCCTTGGTGTACTTCGTGTTCATGATGGCGGGTGCGTTCGGTTACCGCGTCCCCGTCAGCGGATGGAAACCGGAGGGTTGGACTCCACCGCCCGCGCAGGTGGACAACGCCATGATCACCCAGCGCCATGTGCATGTGACCAAGGTCTGGGGTATTCCCCAGTTCTGGCTGATTTGGATGGTCTTGTGTATGAACGTGAGCGCCGGTATCGGCGTGTTGGGCATGGCTTCGCCGATGTTGCAGGAAGTGTTTGGTGGCTCCCTGGCCGGTTTTTCTGGGCGAGTCTGTCCGATAAGCTGGGCCGTAAAGTGACCTACGTCGTATTTTTTGTGCTGGGCGGGCTGATGTATGCCAGCGTTCCGGGAAGCGCCAGCGCCGGCAACATCGCTTTGTTCGTCGGAGCGTTTTGCGTCATTTTGAGCATGTATGGAGGCGGGGTTGCCCCGGGGCCTGCTTTTCTGGCCGATATTTTTTGAACGCAGATGGTCGGTGCCATCCACGGCCGGTTACTCACCCCCCGGGCCACCGCAGGCGTTTTTGGG
>DAITMV010000300.1:0-2011 GCA_036834985.1 Burkholderiaceae bacterium
CAGACGAACCGTCGATTGCAAGACGCTGCCGCCATCAACCAATTATTTGCCGCCGGGCAAACGGTCCAACAATGCGGGCCGTTTATGGCTCAGAAAACGCTGGACTGGTGTGTCAAGGTAGACTTGGGTGCCGTTGAGGCATATCCCGGTTTGCAAACGCCGATGAAACCACTCGATGGCGGACGCTTTGTGTACTACCGATTTACCGCGGGCTCACAGGTATCACCCATCGGCAGAGCCCGCCTGTTGCCCAACAACGCACCGACGCGCAGCCGGTTCGCCGTGACCAGTTGCGCCAGTTACCCCCATGGTTGGTTCAGCGTGTACGAGATGATCGCCCAGCAGGACGATTTGGATTTTGTGCTGCATCTGGGGGACTATATTTACGAGTACGCTGATAACGGCAACGGCATTCCGAACGAACGGTTCAGCAGCTCTTCAGGTGTTATTCCCAACACAGTGGCAGATGCCTTGCCAGTCAGCCCCCCGGGCACACCAGAGGCGGACGAGTACGGTGGAGCCTTCAAGGAGCGCGGGGCTGCAGAGCCAGTTCAGGAAATTACGGATGCACCCACACACGCTGTATCACCGTCAAGCCCAGCACGATTTTACGGAAGTGACTACGCGGTGCGGCATTCGCAGTACAAACGCGATGCCCAACTGCAGCGTATGCATTTGAATCATCCGCTAATTGCCATTTGGGACGATCATGAGTTTGCAGACAACGCCTATCGTGAAGGGGCCAATAACCACACAGAGGGCAAAGAAGGTACCTGGGTTCATCGCAGGCGCATGGCGACACGAGCCTACCTGAACTGGATGCCGATCCGCGAAACACAGACCCGACAAAGTGATGGCTTTGCGCAGGATGAAACCATCATTTACCGACGTTTTCAGGTGGGGCAATTACTGGATTTGTGGATGCTGGATACGCGGATTATCGGTCGTGACAAGCAGGTATCCGTGATGGTGGATCCAGCCCGTAATGACCCTGCTCGCAGCTTGCTTGGCGGCCCGCAGCGCCAATGGTTATATAAGCAGATGGTGTCTTCAACCGCCCAATGGAAGTTTTTGGGTCAACAAGTGATGTTCGGGCAGCTCGACCTGGTGGCCCTGCAAAAAGCGAAGATTGCATCAACCGAGGTATTTGGACAGCTGGTGCCTTTTAACATGGATCAGTGGGATGGATACACCGCCGAGCGGGCTCGTATTTACGATGTGCTGTCGGCCACGCAGATGAAAAATTTCGTGGTACTCACAGGTGACATTCACACCAGTTGGGCCATCGAGTTACATCGGGATTCAGGCGCTGTTACTTCGGGAGCATTTGATGCGCCGTCCGGCGTGGAGCTGGTCACACCGTCTGTGACATCACCGGGATTTCCCGACCCAGTGGCACAGGTTGTATCGACCGGGTTGCCGGTATTAAATCCGCATGTCAAATACACCGAGTTAAAGTCACATGGCTATATCCTGGTTGATGTGAATACCGAGCGAATGATTTCGGAATGGCACTACGCAAAAAGTATCAGCGACAAGAAACTTGTGGGTGTTGAAGATATGTCATTGGTTCGCGGATATCGAGTCAACAACGGGCAAAGTCGTCTGGTGGCCATCAGCGCCGACCAATTAACTCAGAGCCGCAGCGCCGACGGCGGATCCACACAACATATCAGCACAGGGGTATTGGCATGATGAGTCGTCTTGCACGCATTGCACTTACCAGCAGTATTGTCAGTCTGTCAGCTTGCTTGGGTGGCGGTAACAGCGGTGGTGGCATAGAAGGTACCCTGGCGCCTAATGCCGTGGGTGAGAACGGGGTAGGGCAGTCGGGCCCTACGGTCAATGTGCCGACACCGCCCACTGGGGTCGTGGAGTCGCCTGGGTTGGTGAGCAATCCAAACATTGTGCGATTTATTGCAATGGGCGACAGCGGCTCCGGCTCGGCGGGGCAAATCGCCACTGGCGATGCCATGCGACAGGTGTGCAAACAGATGGGTATGCTCAACAA
>DAITMV010000301.1:0-1986 GCA_036834985.1 Burkholderiaceae bacterium
GGCTCAAACTGCTCCTGGCCGAAGATATCCCCCCCGAAGCGCTGCGGGCAAAAGATCAGAAACTCGCCATCCCACCCATGCACGGCGCCTTGCTCAAAAACGAGCAGGATGTCCATTTGTTTGAACGTCTCATTTTCATGGCACGCCAGGGTCGCTGATGCTGATCGAGTTTTTTCTGGCCGTTCGGCAGGCCAAGGTACCCGCCTCCGTCAGGGAGTTTTTATCCCTGCTCGAGGGCTTGAAAGCCAGCGTCATCCAGCCCTCGCTGGATGAGTTTTACCACCTGGCTCGCACCACGCTGGTCAAGGACGAACGGCACTTTGATAAATTCGACAAAGCCTTTGGTCACTATGTGCACGGGCTTGAGTCAGCCGCCGATCTGTTTGCCGACATTCCAGCCGATTGGCTCAAAAAAAAGTTTGACAGGGAATTTACCCCCGAAGAAAAAGCCGCCATCGAGGCCATGGGCGGGCTTGATGCGCTGATGAAGCGCATTCAGGAGTTGCTCAAGGAACAAAAGGAGCGACACGAAGGCGGAAATAAATGGATCGGCAGCGGCGGCACCTCACCATTTGGCAACAATGGCTATAACCCGGAGGGCATCCGGATTGGTCAGGACGAGAGCCGTAACCGAAGCGCCGTCAAAGTGTGGGATCAGCGGCAATACCGTGATTACGATGACCAAGTCGAAATCGGTACACGCAATATCAAGGTGGCCTTGCGTCGTTTACGGCGCTTTGCACGCGAGGGGGCAGCCGACGAACTTGATCTGGACAATACCATCGCATTTACCGCCCGCAACGCCGGTTTTCTGGACCTGCAGATGCGTCCTGAACGCCACAACGCCGTCAAGGTATTGATGCTGCTGGATGTGGGCGGATCCATGGATGATCATATTCGCCGCACGGAGGAATTGTTCTCCGCCGCCAAATCAGAATTCAAGCATCTTGAATTTTATTATTTCCATAATTGCGTTTATGACTTTCTATGGAAAAGCAATAACCGCCGGCACAACGAACGATTTGACACCTGGGACGTCATTCGTAAATACAATGCAGACTACCGTCTGATTTTTGTGGGCGATGCCACCATGAGCCCCTACGAAGTGTTGCAACCAGGCGGCTCGGTGGAGTACAACAACCCCGAGGCAGGCGCCGTATGGCTGAGGCGCTTTCTGGATCACTTCCCCAAATATGTGTGGCTTAACCCCGAGCCGGAACACCTTTGGCAGTACCGCCAATCGATTGATATTATTAAACAAATCGTAGAGAACCGGATGTATCCTATCACCTTGGAGGGGTTGGAAAGAGGGATCAGGCAGCTGTCCAAATAAAGCGATTTGTAAAATACTTTGTAATCGTTGTCAGCGGTTTGATCCGTTCGTGCGTTAATGGAACAACAGTTAGAACATCATCATTTTCTAGACGGTTGGAGATAAAACCATGGAAACAACAAACAAGACACACCCACTGATCATTACCGCGGCGGCTGCCGTGATTATCGCAAGTAGCGTAGCCGTTGCGTCGATGACCGGGTTAATCGGCAAGTCCCAGGCTGAAAACGCTGCAGCAGAGCAAGCGGCTCAACAAGCAGCCGCTCAGGAGCAAGCCGTCAGCAAGGTCCCAATGGCGCAGTCTCAACCCAAAGCTATTCCTGCTCCGGTACAACACAGACAAACCAGCCAACCTCGCCAGCAGGCACCAGTTCAAGTCGCTGATGCATCCAACACGCAAGTAGCCCAAGCCAAGGCACCAGCCTGCGCTGATTGCGGCAAGGTCACCGAAGTGCGTGAATACGAAAAAAAGGGTGAAGGCTCAGGTTTGGGCGCTGTGGCTGGTGGTGTGGCGGGTGCGTTGCTGGGCCGTCAAGGGGGGGGGGGGAATGGTCGGTTAACCAAGATGATTTCGGTTGGGGGCTGCGGTGGGGGTGCGGGGTACACGGGGGAGAAAAATGAAAAATTTATCTACAGCCAGGTTATTCGCGTGG
>DAITMV010000302.1:0-1959 GCA_036834985.1 Burkholderiaceae bacterium
CCCTTAAATGGAATGATATTGTCGGTGGAAAAATTGACCAGGACGGTGCGCATGCCCTCACGGAGGATCAATCCGTAGCGTTCGACCCAGCAGCGGGCTGGCAAGAAGGCGACACGATCCCGCGTCGTCTTTTGCGGACACCCCAGGCCTCGCGCGCTGACATAGCCGTTGCCGGCAAGGCGCACTGGGCTGACGGATTCTGGGAGGTTACGCTCCGCCGCAAAATGGACACCGGAAAGCCACTGGAGGATAAGATCATTCGGGACGGCGGCGTCTATCAGGTTGCCTTCGCTGTTCATCGTCAGGCGACCGCGGGACGCTGGCATTATGTTTCACTCCCGATTTCTGCAGGCTTTGGCCGCGAGGCAGAGTTGGCGGTAGTCGCTTTTACCGGCGAAATGCCGGATTGGAAGCAACCCCCGCGGTCCTTGACCCTGTTATATCCCGGCCAAGTGAGCTGGCCGCACCTCAACAGCGTCAAACACGGTGGAGCCGAAAGCATTGCAAAAGGTATCCCCGTACGCTCACGCCATAGCGAAGAACAACTCGCGCATTATGGGATAGAGGCTGAATTCGCCGAATTAATCCGCGTTCAGTGGCTATTAACATTACTGGCAGGTCTCGCCCTCATTGGGGCCTTTGGCTGGGCACTGCTGACGTCCACATTCAAGTTGGAGCAATAATCATGGCCGGCTATCATGTTGTACTGGTTCATTTTCCAATCGCGCTGTGGATGACTGCTACACTGGCTATTCTCTATCGCTCAATGTCCGACGGGCCGCTGGCGCTGAGCATAGACCGCGCATTGGTCCCTTTGCTTTCAGCTGGTCTCGTTTTCGGTCTCGCCGCCTACGGCGTCGGGCTTTCTGTCTGGCCAATCGAGACGATCACCACCTCGCCACTTGGACGCAACCATGTGATGCTTGCAACCTGGACAACGGCCTATTGGGCACTCCTGCTTGTCCTGCGCTGGAAGCGTGGGGCAGCGATCTGGCAGGGCATGATGCGCTGGGTATCCGCTGGCCTTGCATTGCTCGGCGGATGCCTTCTGGGCATTACTGGGACGCTCGGCGGTCACCTTATCGGCGTATATACGGAGGTATCGCAAGTTTTGCGTGCAATAGGCTGGGAGGTTTACACGACATTTTACGTTCCGAACCCGGCTCTCATCGCCATTGGCTTAGCATCGCTCATTCTGGCAGGGATAGGCCTTTTTGGGGGATCAAGACATACAAACCGGCCTGTTTGACAGGCTGGAAAACGGAAGGTTACCGAAGCCAATGTTCAGCCCTGACGGCTGGTTTTTCACGCTGAACCGAGTTGTAAAAGATGAAATCCTAAAACAGTCCCCGAATAACGGGCTGGCATCAACAATCATTTTTCAAAGCAAACCAGAATTGGCCAATTGGCCCAATTGACCCAAGGGTCGTAATCCACGGACAGTGCCCACAATGTGTAATTCCGCAAACAATGCAGCCTATTGATCCAACAGCCTTGACGATGCACGGATATCAATGGAGGATTGGCAGTGAGACGACAACGGGATCCGGCCACATCGTGCCATCGGCAAAAAGGCCCAGATTTGGTTCGTGAACGGCTCATCGGTACACAGGCCGGCCTGAGCCTTAACCCAGGAAAAATCCGGCTCCGGCTGGCCTGAAGTCGCGGAGTTCCACAAGATTACCCCGGTCTCTGCCACTCTCTGCAGGAAGTTGGGTCCCGGGTCATTTTTCAGGGGCAGGCAACTGCGCAATGTTGACATTGAAGTGCCAAATGGTTTCGGATCAAACAAAAGCTGTTAGAGATGCGACAGGGACAAGCGGAAGGATTAGGATTTCTGGGTGATGCCTGCGGTCGCCTATGGCCTGCCACTTGAAGATGATTATGATGAACAACACAACAGAACAACTCAATCTGTCCAATCAGGCCTATGCCTCGGTTTCCGAGATGATCCAGCAG
>DAITMV010000303.1:0-1854 GCA_036834985.1 Burkholderiaceae bacterium
AACCTGAACCGTCCACCAGTACATCATCGACCTTAAACGTTTTTGCGGTGGCATCCAATGCGGTCACTGCTCCAAATACGCGGAACGTATCGACATTGCTGGTCATGGTTTTCAGCTTGACGGCTGAAGCGGTTAACGCGCCGCCTGAAACGTTGCCGGTACTGAATACCTTCACTTTGGCGCCATTGCTCAGCACGGCACCCGCTGGCGCAATCACTGCGCTTGAGGGAACGTTGATCGTCACACCTCCCAGGGTAAAACTTGATACGCCTGCCGCCGTGGTCAAATTGCTGATGACACCCGTGATTTTGGTCGATGTAATGGCCGTACCTGTACTGGATTGCTGGGGTTTGACCTCTAGCCGGCTGGCCAGAATATAACTGCCATTGGCATCGGTTTTAAATACACCGTGCACTTCCAACCGGTCACTGGTGGTCAGCGCTGCAAGGTTGCTGGCGCCATCCAGAATGGTAACGGGGCCTGCGGTAGGGTCGGTATTGGTAACAACACGTTGACCTGCCACCTGGATTTCATTGCCTGAATTAACCGTTGGGCTGGCTACTTGTGTCACCAAACCCACCACTTCACTGCTCACGACAAGCGACTTGGCCAAGTTGCTGGTGCTACCTGGGGTAAATACAATCTCGACGTGCTGGCCAATTTTAATGGCATCACGTGTACCCGAACTGGCTGTCGGAGAGTCCGCTTCGACGGAAATGGCACCGGCGGCATCAAGATCAGAATCAGCGTAAGTCACGCCGTCAATAATCACACTGCCAAAGCCTGTAATAAATCCAAGGCCGCTGCCGCTGGTAGAGGAGGGCACTACGGTTGTTCCAGGCGTTGTGGATGTGCTGGTGCTCCCCGACGAACCTGCGCCCCCACCTCCGCACGAAATAAGTGCGGACACAGCCGCTGAGATTAGACAGACCTTTAAAACGGCAGATGGTGTTGTGCTGTGGACGACGGTGTGGCTGGGGGACTTTTTCACGAAAACCTCTCAAACTTGGCTAGGGCAGTTTGAAAAGTGTAGGCCGATCCAGCGCCTTTCAAATCAACTAAAAAGGGGGGATTGAGGGCCTTTGCAACGATTGGTTACCGGCTGTAGGTGTACTTGCTACAGCCGGTGGTTTGCTGTTTATTACTTCCAGGCATCGTTGGTGATACGAACCGCATAAAAGCCGCTGTAACCGTCGGTGTACCAAATTTCTTTACGCTCTGGCACAAACGATGGGCTGGACATGGCCCAATTACTGGCTGGGGCAGGTTCGGTCACAACACGGGGTAATACCGGCGCATTGAAGTACGCTACTTCCACTGGATGTTCAGGATCCCGGATGTCAAACACACGCAGCCCCGACAAAATCATGCTGCACGCCACAATAGTGGGGTTTACACGTGTTGGAACATTGCAATAATGACCCGCGTAGCCACCCGCCGGGTTTTGCGCACCAGGGTCAGCGGCAATGGCGGCACGGTTGGCTTTGTTGTGGACCTCCAGACGCATATTGGAGACCACCCGAGGGCGTTTTTCGTCGGAAATATCGATCATGCGGGCGGCGCCAACCAACGCGCCATGAATACCCAAGGGACTGGCAGACCCAGGATCTTTTGAATACTCATCGACCTCAACGAGATAAGGTTTCCCATTGATGGTGACAGGAATCGCATTTTGCGGAATGGTCGCTGTGTCCCAGGTCAACGCAGAAATCTGCGTCACGGTGGGGTTGGCCTTGCGAGCCTGAATCTGGGATACATCCAGGATACGAACGCTGCCGTTGATATCGGCCACGTAAGCGCGGTTGCCATCAGCACTGATTGACAACCCATGAGACGAGTATTGCCCATACCACA
>DAITMV010000304.1:0-1781 GCA_036834985.1 Burkholderiaceae bacterium
GTTAAATTCATGCATCAAGGGTGCCAGGGCCAGGGCACTGTCCACACATCGGCCCGTGACCACGATGTCGGCTCCCGCCGCCAGCGCTTTTACAATCGGAACTGCACCCAAATAGGCGTTGGCACTCCAGGGTTTATCCGGCATTGGGGTGCCGTCAAACATCTCCACCGTGTCTGCAGCCCGCAGCGCTTCCAGATGAGGCATGACATCATCCCCCAGCACAACACCCACAGTCAGCGGAATATCGAGCGCTTGCAGCTTGGTGCGAATCATCTGGGCGCACGCTTCGGGGTTGACGCCACCGGCGTTGGTCACCACACGAACTCCTTGCGCCTTGATCTGTGAAGCCAAAGTCGCAATGAGCTCCGGGCAATCGCTGGCATAGCCTGTATTGGCATCTTTTGCCCGCATGCGAGACAAAATCGACATGGTGATTTCAGCCAGGTAATCGAGGATCAGATAATCAATCTGCCCTGAGTTGACCAACTGCACCGGGCCTTGCGGGCTGTCGCCCCAAAAGCCGGCACCACATCCAATACGAACGACGTCGGGGGCCACATCACGACTTGAACTCATTGACCGGTCCAGTTGGGAGATCTTTTTTCGGCGAAGGCCATCATGCCTTCCATCGCATCCTGGGTGCTGGCCATATTGGGTACCATGACCTGTGCGTACTCAAAAGCCTGACGCAACTCCATGTCCTGCATGGCGTGGAACGCCTGCTTGAACAAGCGAATCGCCGTGGGTGACTTGTTGGTGATGGTGCCAATGAACTCATTGAGTTTGGTATCGAGTTGATCACGTGGCACGGCGTAGTTGATGATGCCCATGTCCAGGGCTGTCGCAGCATCAAACGGTTCGCCGGTGATGCTCATTTCCATCAGCTTGCGACGGGGCACCAGGCGCAGCATGTAAGTCAGGATCATCATGGGGACAACGCCCACCTTGCTCTCGGGTGTGCCGAATTTGACATCGTCTGCCGCAATCGCCATGTCACAGGCGCACAGCAAGCCAAAGCCGCCGGCCATCGCAGCGCCGTTGATACGGGCGATGATGGGCAAGCGGCAATCTTCGATGGCTTTGAACAGGTTGATGATGTAGTGGGTGGGATTTGAAAAATCAACGCCAAACGCACGGCCTTCAGTATTCGGATTCAAATCAGCGCCGGCACAAAATGCTTTGTCGCCAATACCGGTCAACACAATCGCACGTATGGAATGATCTTGCTGGGCCTCAAGCAAATACTGATGAATCAGCGACACCACTTCGAGGTTGATGGCGTTGCGACGTTCCGGACGGTTGATGGTGATCCACTGCGTTGCATCACGTTTTTCGGTCAGAACCACAGCGTCAGGATTGTTGTTGTGTGTGCCTGTCGATTGGGCGTATCCCATGGTGTCACTCTCCAAATATTATTATTTACAGTCTGAACACGCCGTAGCGTGGCTCTTCGATTGGTACGTTCATGGCCGCAGATAGGGCAATCCCCAAGGCATTGCGGGTGTCTGTCGGATCAAGAATGCCATCATCCCATAAACGGGATGTGGAGTAGTACGCGCTCGATTGTAATTTATTGTCTTCAAGAATCGGGCCACGGATACCAGCCACCTCGGCGGGGCTCAGAGACTGGCCCTGGCGCTGTAACTGTTTGATCTTGATGTCACTTAACACGTTGGCGGCCTGCTCTGCGCCCATCACGGAGATTTGACTTTGAGGCCACATAAACAAAAAGCGCGGATCAAACGCACGGCCTGCCATACCGTAGTTGCCAGCACCAAATG
>DAITMV010000305.1:0-1730 GCA_036834985.1 Burkholderiaceae bacterium
GCGGAATCTATTAACTCTTTAACTGTAGGTGCCGTACACACGGACGATTCTGGCGCCTATACGCCAAACCGCAGGGTCGATCTCTTGCCAAACGGGGCTTTATTTAGCCCAGCCATGCGAGTCGGACATGGGTTCCGACGCTCAATAAAACCCGAAGTTCTATTGCCCGGAGGTAGGCAGCTCTACCGCGAGCCCTCACGCGCTGCGGATACATACTTTCAGGTTGATCAGTCAATCGTTAGCCCCGGTCAAAAAGTGGCGTGGGATAGCAGGCAGGCCGGTGTTCTTTCCAATTTTGTATCAACTCGAGGTACCAGTAATGCCACAGCGCTGGCAACACGCGGAGCAGTACGCATTCATGACATGCTGATGAATTTGCGCGAGCAACAAGGTGCGGCAATTCCGAATAAATTAATGTCCGTGCTGATGAAAACCCTATTGGTCCACGGAGCCCACCAAATGGATTCAGCAAAAGATCAAATTGAAACTGCGCTCAAGACCAGACATAACTCCCTCACATTCAAGACAGTGCGTGCCCGTTATCTTGGATATGGCGACGTCCCCCCAGTTTCAGTAGCACCAAGCTTTAGAGTCCGGGGGTTAATTTAACTGCTTTTGAATAAGTGTCTTGGCGTAGGCCACTGGGGTCAGTCCGCCAAGGGATCTCTTGGGTCTCTCCTCGTTGTATTCCTTTCTCCATGTTTCAACTACAACACGGGCATGCTGCAAACTGGTGAACCAGTGTTCATTCAGGCACTCATCCCGAAACCGCCCATTGAACGATTCGATGTACGCGTTCTGGTTGGGCTTGCCTGGTTCGATGAGGAACAGCTGAACGCATTTGGCGTGAGTCCATGTCAGCATGGCTCGGCTACAGAATTCTTTCCCGTTATCGGTTCTGATTGCCTTGGGCAGGCCTCTGGTGCTGGCAAGTTGTTCTAGGATTCGCACCAGTTGGTTCCCGCCCAGTGCACGCTCTGGAACGATCGCCACGGCCTCATGGGTTGCATCATCCACCACCGTGAGGCTCTTGATGCTGCGCCCCTCGGCCGTACGGTCAAACACGAAGTCCATGGACCACACCTGATTGGCTGCCGTCGGTCGCTCCAAGGGATGCCGCTCGCTCATCGGGATCTTCTTGCGCCTGCGCTTCTTCACCTGCAGGCCAGCCTCGGCGTACAGGCGTTCTACGCGCTTGTGATTGACGATTTCTCCGCCCTGGCGCAGCTTCAGATAAATCATGCCCGCACCGTAGCGCCGATACCGCTGTGCCAGGACGATGATCTTCTCCTTGAGTGCGCAGTTGCGCTTCGGTGCGGGCTCATAGCGGTAAGCACTGGCGCTCATGCCAATGACGCGCAACGAACGACGTTCACTCAACCCTTGGCTGGTCATGTGGCGCACCAGTTCACGTCTGGCCGGTGCGCTCACCACTTTTTTCGCAAGGCTTCTTTCGTCACCTCGTTCTCCAGCATGGACTCGGCCAGCAGCCGCTTCAGGCGTGTGTTCTCCGTTTCAAGCTCCTTCAGGCGCTTGGCATCAGACACATTCATGCCGCCAAACTTGCTGCGCCAGAGGTAGTAACTAGCCTCCGAGAAGCCGTGCCTGCGGCAAAGCTCGGCTACCGCCAGGCCCGCTTCCGCTTCACGCAGGAAGCCAATGATTTGTTCTTCACTAAATCGCTTCTTCACGTCCAATCTCCTGTCTATGGGATTGGACTCCAAGCTTAG
>DAITMV010000306.1:0-1649 GCA_036834985.1 Burkholderiaceae bacterium
GGCGGGTTAGCTGTTTATGACCAACTCGCCCGCCCCTTGCGGATGCGGGCTCCCTAACGGTAAGCCACTCGTGCAATAATTTAACCATGAGCACTTTTAGCCCCGATCTGAGCCCCGCAGACAGTCTATCCACCCGTCTGATACATGCCCCGCAGGTGGACAGCACCGCCTTTCAAAGCCAGGCCATGCCGGTATATCGGGCATCCACCGTATTTTTTCCTGACGCCGCTGCGCAGCGAGCCCACGTTGACCCGCTGGGCCTGGACTACAGCTACGGGCTTCACGGAACACCAACTCAATATCAGTTGGCCAGCCAGTTAGCACGTATCGAAAATGCCACCCATTGCCTGGTGGTGCCATCCGGTCTGGCGGCCATCTCGGTAACGGCCTTGGCTTTGCTAAATAGCGGGGATCACTGGTTGATTCCAGACAACGTGTATTTGCCTACGCTACAAATCGCACAAGCCTGGAAAGCTGACTTCGGAATTGAGTTTGATGTATACGATCCCAACGATCCGGCTGATTTCATCAACAAATGTAAGCCGTCCACTGTACTGGCATGGATCGAGGCACCAGGATCGATCACCTTCGAAGTACCCGACATAGCCGCGCTGGTAGCCCATTGTCAATCCAATGAGATTTACACGGCGATTGATAACACATGGTCCGCCGGGCTGACCTTCAAACCCTTTGAGTGGGGTATCGATCTGAGCATTCAGGCACTGTCCAAGTACCAGGGCGGCCATGCCGATTTGCTGATGGGGTCAGTTTGCTCAAACAACACCAAGGTTTTTGCAAACATCGAGCGTTACAACCGGCTGTTGGGTTTGGGGGTGTCACCCGATGATTGTAGTCTGGTGTTACGTGGCCTGCAGACGCTACCCTTACGATACGACGCACAGGCGCACGTAGCATTGGAGCTCGCCCAATGGCTAGCATCCCACCCCAGCGTACAGCGGGTATTGCATCCGGCCCTACCCTCAGGCGAGGGTCACGTTCACTGGACCCGTTACTTTACCGGTAGCGCGAGCATTTTCAGTATCTTGCTGACCCCAGACCATAGCGACGACGATAGCTGCTCAGTGGTGGACCGGCTGAGGCTGTTCAAAATTGGATACAGTTGGGGTGGGCCTGAAAGCCTGGCCTTGGCGATGAAAATACCGCCCAGTCGCACCGCACGCTTGGGTGGTGGTGCTTTGATTCGTCTGGCTGTCGGGCTGGAAAGCTTTCAGGACCTGCGCGATGACTTGGCGCAGGCCCTGGGTACTTAGGCCTTGACGCAATCGACGTAAAACCGGAGGTCAGCGCCCTCTCCCTCTTCTACCAAGCCATGGATGTCGGTTTCAAAGCCTGGGAATTGAGCGTTAAATACCCGCGCGAACTTCAAATAATTAACGATCGTCCTGTTAAAACGCTCACCGGGAATCAGCAACGGAATGCCGGGTGGGTACGGGGTGAGCAAGGCAGTGGTGATGCGCCCCTCTAGGTGCTCAATATCAACACGCTCGATTTCACGATGAGCCACCTTGGCGTATGCATCCACGGGCTTCATGGCTGGTTGCATGTCCGACAGATACATTTCGGTGGTCAAGCGGGCCACATCGTTGGCTTTGTACATGCCATGAATTTGCTCACATAAATCCTTGAGG
>DAITMV010000307.1:0-1632 GCA_036834985.1 Burkholderiaceae bacterium
GCTCAGCGGTAGGTTTGGCAACCAGTGCGGCCAGGCCTTGCTCCGTGGTGGGGTAACGGCTGTTATCCAGGCGGTAGAGTTTGAGCGCCTGCATCACCGAACCGATGTCCTGCTTGGCTGCGACGGCACGGGCCTCGTCCGGACGACCCATGATTTTGGGAACCACCAGGGTGGCCAAAATCCCCAAAATCACGACAACCACCATAATTTCAATCAGTGTAAAGCCGCTATGACGGGTCGGACGTGTGTAAAAACGTTGGGATGGCATGAAGTATCTTTATCAGAAGTGCGTTAACCCTGCATTATGCTAAAAATTCGCCATCAGCGGGGGCGTAGTCAAAATGCTTATGTCGGGCTGGTTTGTACCCGGATTGGTGACTATTGTGCCCCCCGTATTGTACGGACAATTCTCTACGTATAGAAATTTCACGATTTTTGTACGTAACCCTTGAAGCATGGCTTAAACCGACGGAACCATCCGTCGGTTTTTTTTGAGGCATCCTCAACGAGCGCTCAGTGCGCAGGCAGGCGCTGGGCTATACTCAAGGCCTCTTGATTTTTTCCTGGTAACGCATGGCGCGCTTGTCCCTTCTGTCCGCCGACTGGCTGCAGACCCGATGGTTTCGCACGGGGTTAACAATGGTGTTGTTTCTCCTTACCGGCGTCAGTGTGGCCTATGCCTATGTTCGGTTCAGTGAACCTGCGCTTGTGATTGCCCCGCCCCTGCGCACGGACGTGTCTGCACAGTTCAAGGTCGACCGGTCACCCGAGGCGCGATTGCTGGGGGCCGATACGTCGGGTGGTCTGGCGCCGCCCAATGTGCAATTGCTGGGGGTTGTGGCCGGTACCAACGGCAAAGGCTCTGCAGTGATCACCCTGGATGGACAACCCTCTGTTGCCAAATTCTCCGGCGAACTGATCGCCAACGGCTGGTCGCTCAGTCAAGTCAATCCCGACGGTATCGTGCTGAGCCGCGATGGCAATCAGCACCGTATTCCCCTGCCGGGTCGCCCATCGGTCGATGGCATGATCAATCCCGTTTCCGGCATCAAGCCTTACACCCCGACCCGCTGAACACAGGACGGAGCCGCGCACCGCTAGGGCGCATCGGTGTTGAGCTTTTGAAGAAAGGTCAGACCCTTTTTATCCGTGACTCTAATTTGCACCGGTAACCATAGTTTGTTTGTTCCAAACCACACGTCGATCTGACTGTCTTTGCCCGGCTGCTTGACCATCTTTTCAAAATGCCAGGTTTTTTCGGTGTGGGCGCCAAGCTCCAGGGTTTCTTGCCCAATCACCTTAAATTCGGTGGGCTCGATGTCGCTGGTCGAGGCCACCTGCATGGAGAACTCCTGCCCGACGGTCAACTCCGCGGCGGCACGTGCCATGGCACCCAATTGATAGACCATGGTCAGCCTGTCCTGCAGGCCAGGCTCGAAGCCAACAGTGTGTTCATCATTGCCAAATCGAACCCGACGGGTGGCCAGATCCATGACCGCAACCGTTTCGGGTCGTTTACCGCGCTGCTCGGCGTATCGCTCCGGGTTAAATCCATTGGGACCCACCTGTCCTTGACTGGTTTGCAAGAGCAGGCCTGAGTAGAACATCGACATCACGCCCACTGCTTCGCCA
>DAITMV010000308.1:0-1617 GCA_036834985.1 Burkholderiaceae bacterium
GTGCCAGACTTTGTCTGCACCGTAGACCTGCATGTTGGCCTGCCAGACAGCTTGGATCTCAATGGCCAGTTCATCGTCGCGTTTGGCACGGGCGCAACGCAGTTCAGGCTTGCGGTTGCGGGCCGCGTGGCACCTGTAACCCGATGGGGCAATTTGCAGCACTTTGCAAATCGGCTCGACCCCATAGGCCTGGCGGTTTTGATCAACAAAGTCCCTCAGGACTTGAGTCGGCGGTCGAGCTCCGCCTGGGCAAAAAAAGCGCTCGCCAGCTTAAGGATTTCGTTGGCTTTGCGCAGTTCTTTGTTCTCCCGCTCCAGTTCTTTGATGCGGGCACGCTCGTCAGAACTGATGCCATCACGTGTGCCTTCGTCAACCTCGTGCTGACGCACCCAGTCGTTGAGGGTTTGCGGCGCACACCCGATCTTGGGGGCAATGGACTCAATGGTGGCCCACAGGGAGGGGTACTCGCTACGGTGTTCGAGCACCATGCGGACAGCGCGTTCACGCACCTCAGGGGAAAAACGGTTTGATTTCTTGCTCATGGCTCCATCTTCTCAAAGTGTGGAGCCTCCTTGAAACCCGGGGTGATTCAGAATCACCCCAACCTTCGCCAGCTTGTAGGCCGCACCCAAGTTGATCAAAGCAGGACTACTCGGAATTCCGACGGCATCAAGCAACGCCTCCAACAACACAACGTGGTCTTTGCAGTCGCCATACTGATTTTTGAGGACCTCGTAGGCGTCATGCGGAACCAGTCGTCCATCCCCAAGGGACACGGAGACGTATCGAATGTTTGTCGCAACCCACTCGTACAGTTTTTTTACTTTGTCGCGCTCGCTAGTCAGACCAGTCGTCAATTTCAAGGCGAGGCTCCGAATATCCTCTGTCACCTTTGCCTTGGGTTTGGCGGGGTAATCCCCCCGTTTTGCACTGAAGCGAGAAGTAGAACGGTTATGCAGCCATGGCCAGTCGCTGCTTGGGGGTGATGCCGCCCAAGGCCATATTCGGGCGGTCGTGATTGTATTTCCACATCCACTGGGTTGCGAACATCTGAACCTCCTGCAGATCGGTCCAGTAGTGCTGTGACAGCCATTCATAGCGCACAGTCCGGTTAAACCGTTCCACATAGGCGTTTTGCTGGGGCTTGCCCGGCTGGATGTATTCGAGCTTGACGCCCCAGTCATGCGCCCAGCGCTGGATCGTTGCACTGATGTACTCGGGGCCGTTGTCACACCTGATGACCTGTGGCTTGCCACGCCAGGCAATGATCTGGCGCAGGGCTCGGATCACACGCTCTGCAGGCAGCGAGAAGTCAATCTCGATGCCCAACGCTTCACGGTTGAAGTCATCAATGACATTGAACAACCTGAAACTTCTGCCGTCTTCAAGCTGATCGTGCATGAAGTCCATGGACCAGACTTCGTTGATGGCCTGCGGCACGCTCAGTGGCTCGGGCTTGTCACGCACCAGCCGCTTGCGGGGGTTGATGCGCAGGTTCAGCTCCAGCTCCCGGTTGATCCTGTAGATACGCTTGTGGGTCCATTGGAAGCCTTTGACGTTGCGCCGGTACAGGTAACACAGCCCGAAGCCCCAGCTGCGGTTGTTGTCCGTCAGGCG
>DAITMV010000309.1:0-1486 GCA_036834985.1 Burkholderiaceae bacterium
CCACCAGAATCAGTCCACGCTTGAGCATCACCAATTGCATCAAAGCCCGAGGCAATCCCAAATCATCCGGCGTGGGCACCACATCCCGAATCTCCCGAAACACCATTCCCACCGACGATTTCTGTATAAATACATTGATACGAAAGCGCCCTACCTCCCGAAACTCCAATGCAAAATTGGCCTCACGGGTCTCGGTAAAACTGGCGTACTGATCATCACGCATCAAGGTGATGGCGATATCTGCGGTCATACCCGAGGTCAACACCTCCTTGGAAAACGAGGACAACTGGCCGTTGATTTTGATCATTGGAGGCGAGCCCACCGTCAAAAACAAATCGGTGCCGCCCTTGTCCCTTAACAGCCGCAGGTTGTCTTCGACAAAACCCAGGCTATCGGCGACAGGCAAACGCTCAGGCCCGATCGTCATGCAAATAGATCCCGCTGATTGGCCACGGCGCGGGCATCGTTGATGGACACCTGATTGCGCCGCACCAACTCCACCAAACATTGATCCAGGGTCTGCATACCGTGAACACCTCCCGTCTGAATGGACGACACCATCTGGGCCACCTTGTTTTCACGAATCAGATTGCGGATGGCCGGCGTGCCAATCATGATCTCGTGCGCAGCCACTCGTCCGTTGCCTTCCTTGCGCTTTAACAGCGTTTGTGAAATCACGGCTTTGAGCGACTCGGACAACATGGAGCGAACCATGTCTTTTTCAGCCGCAGGAAATACATCAATAATCCGGTCAATTGTTTTGGCTGCTGAAGAGGTGTGTAGGGTTCCAAACACCAGGTGACCCGTCTCGGCCGCCGTCAGCGCCAAGCGGATTGTCTCCAGATCACGCATTTCACCGACCAGAATCACATCTGGATCTTCCCTCAAGGCGGATCGTAGAGCGTTGGCAAATGAGTGGGTATGTTCCCCCACCTCGCGCTGGTTAATGACGCATTTTTTGGCCTCATGTACAAATTCGATCGGATCTTCAACCGTCAGAATGTGGGATTGCTGATTCTCGTTGATCCAGTTGACCATCGCGGCCAGCGTTGTGCTTTTGCCTGAACCGGTTGGGCCGGTGACCAGCACAATCCCGCGAGCCTGATTGGCAATATCGGCAAATACCCGTGGTGCTTTTAAATCCTCCAGTGTCAGCACCCGGCTGGGAATGGCACGAAACACAGCACCAGCGCCCCGGTTTTGCATAAATGCATTGACGCGGAAGCGGCTTAAACCGGTCAGTTCAAAGGAAAAATCGCACTCAAAATCTTCTTCAAATGCTTTTTTCTGGTGATCCTTCATCACTTGGGACAGCAGCTCGATCAACTCCTGATGTGTCAGCGGCGGTAAGTTGATTTTGCGGACATCCCCATCGACTCGGATCATCGGAGGCAACCCGGAGGACAGATGTAAATCCGAGGCTGCATTTTTATCTGCAAAGCTCAACAGTTGGCTGATGTACATATCGTTATAATCACCTATTGAG
>DAITMV010000310.1:0-1300 GCA_036834985.1 Burkholderiaceae bacterium
GAGTGGAACTCCACACTGACCCCGGAACTGTTGTCCGGGCTGTATGTGGAGCCGGAGCGTATGTCCGCCATTCAGTTGTGGCGTTATAAAAGTTTTTTGCAGGAAAACCGGCAGCGTGTTGATGGCATTTCACTGGCCCTTGCCAAAAAGCTGGTGTACCCATTTGCTGTATTGGTGATGATGATCATTGCCTTGCCGTTTGCGTATATCCAGGTGCGCTCGGGGGGCATGAGCGTGCGGATTTTCAGCGGCATCATGATGGGTATCGGTTTTCACTTGCTGAACAACCTGTTCTCGCATTTGTCGATGATTGCACAGTTGCCGCCGATGCTCAGTGCCTCCGTGCCCAGTCTGCTGGGCTTGAGTGGGGGCTTGTTTGCCCTGTGGTGGGTCAGTCGGGTGGATTAGCCCGCTGGCTTGAAGGTCAGCGTTTTTAGTAAATTGAGTTGTCGCGATCGAAACTAGGTGGTTATGAAAAGAAAAATCGTATTGTTTGGCCATGGTGCCCGCGACCCCCGCTGGGCAGAACCTTTTCAACTGTTAAGTCACAAGATTGCCAGCCAGGTCGATGCTGAAACGTCTGTGGAGTTGGCCTTTTTGGAGCTGATGCAGCCTAGCCTGCCCGAGGTGGCCCGGCAGTGTAGCGCGCAAGGGATTCCCCATTTGATGGTGGTGCCGGTGTTTTTTGGGCAGGGCGGCCACCTGCGCAAAGACTTCCCCGTGCTGATCGACCAATGCAAGGCTCAAAACCCCCAGTTAACGATCTCGGTGACGCCACCCGTCGGTGAGTGGGACTTTGTATTAGATAGTATTGCTCGAGGTGTTGTAGGTAGCGTGATTAACTCAATGTAATGAAACAAATAACTAGACATATTTCACTAAAGTCCAGTACGATTCGACATCACAAAAATTAGACAATGAATTTGACAAATCAGTTGCCAGACATAGGCAACGATTCATGATCAATGAGGAGTGATGTGGAGGAGTGATGTGGAGGAGACACCCAGCGCATAGACCATAAAAAGGCAACGCTGAGTAACCACTGAGAGCGCCCCCTAGAGGGGCGTTTTTTTCGTCCACAGGTTGTTAACGCGAGTGGGGGCTGGTTGGTTGAGAGGGCGTAGAGTGGTCCATGCAACGGCCTGACGTTGACGTGCACATTTATCACCGAATTCGTAGCGTTGCGCTGAACGGTGATGCACGGGTTCGAGACAGCGCTCGCCCCACCGCGTCGCGCGCGTGAGTCACCGATGAACGTGTATCACCGAACAGGCTCGTGCTACATGTAACTCTCCGATAG
>DAITMV010000311.1:0-1158 GCA_036834985.1 Burkholderiaceae bacterium
TCTTGTAAGCGTGTGCTAAGTTGGGTCAGATCATCATCGGCCTGGACCTCTGACCAAGGCTGCACACCCGGGTTGCGGTCGGCCAACTCTGTATTTGGGGGAACGATACCCAGCTCGATTTGTTTTTGAACGCGAGCCTGGCGAATCGCGTCCCAGCCTTGGTCGTAGCGACCGCGATAGCGGTCCATGAAATCCTTGGGAGCATGGTGCGGCCAATGGCAGGCACCAAGTGCCAAATACAAGAAAAAGGGGCGGTTCCGGCCGCTTACCAGATGGTCCCGCATCATGCCTATGGACTGATCAACGAGGTCTTCCGTCAGGTGATAGTCGGAGCCCGCATCAAAATGGATTGCGTGATTGTCTACATACAACTCTGGGTGGTACTGGTCGGCCAGTGCACCGTGAAAGCCGTACCATCGATTGAACCCCTTGCCCAGAGGCCAATTGCTGAACGGCCCTGCTGCACCGTACTCTTCGGTGCCCGCCAGATGCCATTTGCCAACGGCCATAGTGTTGTAGCCCTCCCCCCGCAAGACCTCGGCCAGGGTGCCGGCCGAGTCGTGGATGCGCCCGTCGTAGCCGGGCATGCCATTCGCCCACTCCGCAATTATTCCAACGCCTACTGAGTGCGGGTTCCTTCCGGTGAGCAGGGACGCCCGCGTCGGCGAGCACATCGCTGTGACGTGGAAGTTGTTGTAGCAAATCCCCTCAGCGGCTAGCTGGTCCATCGCGGGTGTGGCGATTTCCGATCCATAACAACCGAGGTCGGAAAAACCGACATCGTCCAAAACCACGATGACTACATTTGCAGGCTTTTTAGTACTCATGTTTTTGACATTCCGGCCTGGCGAAATAATGCTGGCCACTGATTAAATTCGTTTTTTAAGGTTACGGCAAAGTCGTCGATGTTGTGATCTGCCGCTGGCGTTGCTCCGAAGCGGGCCAGCCCATCGCGGTAGCTGGTAGTGGAAGCGACCGTACGAATATCCAGATGAGCACGCTCAATGATGGCATCGGGTGTGCCAGCGGGCACGAGAATGCCAAACCACGGAATCACATTGACCGAATCGAATCCGAGTTCCTTCATGGTGGGAACGTTAGGCAGCCTGGGCAGGCGCGCTTTCGACACCGAACCCAGGGCTTTGAGCTTTCCTGACT